>NZ_JBVOON010000004.1:0-287447 GCF_055664235.1 Rhodococcus sp. NPDC019050
GTGAGTTGGTTACCGAATCGGTCGCAGTCCTCCTGAAACGACATGATCGTCGCAACCTCTCGTTGAGAGTGTTGCGACGATCATGTGAACCCGCCAGAAACCGCGGGGCCCCGCTTCTTTGTCGTCAGCACCCGCCTGAACGGGGCCGTTCACCGGCCTCGGAGATCAGCCTCCGCTGGACTCGTACGCGTCGGTCGCACGCTGCAACCGTTCCAATGCGCGTCCGTATGCGGCGAAGTCTCCGCTGCTCTGCGCGTCCGCCAGTTCCTGGAGTGCCGCGTCGAGTTCGGCGACCGCAGCGTCGCGTCCCGCCGGGATCGGTGCCGGCGGGGTCGCCTGGCCATCACCGGGTGCGGGTTCGGCACTGCCCTCGACCGCTTCCGCCCGCGCCTCGTCGTCGACTTCGGCTGTCGGGACGGCCACGCCACCGGGTGCGGTGGCAGCATCGCCGACACCTGCACCGAACACCTGGTCCAGCGCTGCCGCCAAAGTCGGCGCGTAGCCGATCTTCACGCCGCCACCGGTCCCCGGCTCGCGGTAGCTCACGAGCACCCGCGAAAGCTGCGGGAACGTCGAGGTGCTGCCTGCCGTCGGATTACGTTCGGTGTACATCGGCTGCACGTACAGGATGCCGCCCTGCGCGATCGGCAACGTGAGCAGGTTGCCGTACTGGATCCGGTTCGATCTCTCGAGCAGGGTCCGTTCCGATGCGACTCGCGTGTCGGAGATCATCGCGTTCTGCGTCTGCTCCGGACCGAAAGTCTGTGTGTCCGTGGGCAACTGCAAAATCTTGAACTTGCCGTAGTTCTCCGGGTCTGCCTCCACCGAGATGTACGCGGAGAGGAACTGCCGGTTGTAGCCCACCATCGCCGACGTCAGCCTGAATGCCGGTTCGGCATTCTCCTGGTTGCCGGTGAGCAGGTAGTACGGCGGCTGGTTGGCACTGGTGTCCACGGTGGGATCAGCCGGCACCGACCAGAACGCGTTGTTGGTGAAGAACTCACGCGGGTCGTCCACGTGGTACTTCGCGAGCATCTCGCGCTGGACCTTGAACAGATCCTCCGGGTACCGGAAGTGCGAACGCAGTTCGTCGGAGATCTGATCCTGAGGCGTCACCGCACCGGGGAACACACCCATCCACGCGTCGAGAACGGGGTCCTCGTCGTCGACCTGGTACAGGGTGACCGTGCCGTCGTACGCGTCGACCGTCGCCTTCACCGAGTTACGGATGTAGGAAACTTCCTTGCGCGGCAGCAGGCGGCCGGTGTTCTGATCGACACTGTCCTCGACCAGTCCCTCGAGGGAGGAACGCTGGGCGTACGGGTAGTCGTCGAGCGTGGTGTACGCGTCGACGATCCACACGATGCGTCCGTCGACGGCGGCCGGGTAGGCGTCGCCGTCCGCGGTGAGCCACGGTGCAACGTTGGTCACACGCTCACGCGGGTCGCGGTTGAACAGGATCTTCGAGTTCTCGCCGATAGCGCTCGAGAACAGGATGTTGCGCTCGGCGTACTTCGCGGCGAACGCGAGCCGGTTGAACCAGTTGCCGATCCCGACGCCACCGCTACCGGTGTACGTGTACTTCTCGGTGTCGGTGTCGTACTCACGCGGCCCGGAGGCATCGGCGCTGTTGCCGACGATCGCGTAGTCGGGATCCGCCTCGGCGATGACCTCACCGAAGTAGATGCGAGGCTGCTCGACGGGGATGACCTGGTTCTCGGCGGCCAGCGACGCGAGGTCGCTGATCATGTAGACCGGGTAACCGCTGTTGCTGTTCGCGGCCTCTTCCGCCGACGCGCTCGCCGCAGCGTTGACCCGGTTCGCCGGAGCGGCGACCAGGCCGTTGCCGTGGGTGTACACGGTGTGGCGGTTGATCCAGTCGGTCTGGTTACCCGTCAAGCTCGTGGGTGCGAGCTCACGAGCGGCGACGATGTAGTCCTCGACCTTCCCGTCGACCTCGTACCGGTCGATGTCGAGCGACTCCGGGTAGCCGTAGAAGTTCTTGAGCTGGGTCTGCTGCGTGAAGGTACGCGGCAAAACGTTGGGGTCGAGCAGACGCGTGTTCGCGATCGTCGTGATGTCGGCCGGGACGTCCTCCGGGGACGTGGTGCCGACTCCGGGGTAATCCTCGTACTCGACCTTGTCGTCGGTGATCCCGTACGCGACCCGCGTGGCAGCGATGTTGCGTTCGATGTACTCGCTCTCCTTGTCGGCCGCGTTCGGGCGAACGGAGAACTGCTCCACCATCAGCGGGTACACAGCACCCACCAGGATCGACGAGAGCACCAGCAGCGCGGTCGCGAGGGCCGGAATTCGCAGGTCGCGCAGGAAGATCGCGGCGAAGAAGGCGATCGCACAGATGACGGCGATCGCGAGAAGAATCAGCTTCGCGGGAAGCACCGCGTTGATGTCGGTGAAGCCCGGACCGGTGAACGTCGGTTCCTTGCGTGCGCTCCACAGCAGTTCGTACCGGTCGAGCCAGTACGCCACGGCCTTGAGCGCGACGAAGACACCGGCGAGAACGGCGAGCTGGACACGGGCGGCCGTCGACACGCTTCCGCCGCGTCCCGCGAGCCGGATGCCACCGAAGATGTACTGCGTGACGAGGTTCGCGAAGAACGCCAGTACGACGGCGACGAACAGCCAGTTGAGCAGGAATCGGTAGAACGGCAGGTCGAAGGCGTAGAAGCCGACGTCGAGTCCGAACTGCGGGTCGGTCGTGCCGAAGTCACCGCCGTTGAAGAACATCTGCACGGTCACCCAGCTCCCCTGGGCGACGAGCCCGGACAGCACACCCAGCACGATCGGGATGCCGAGCCCGAAAGCACGCAGGCGGGTCAGCACGCTCGTGCGGTACCGGGCCACCGGGTCGTTGGGACCGGTGGTGGGGACGAATACCGGCCGCGAGCGGTACGCGAGCAGCATCGCCAGCCACACGACCAGGCCGACGAAGAGACCCACCGCGAAGAAGAGGACGACTCGGGTCAGAAGAACCTTGATGTAGACGTCGCGGAAATCGACCTCGCCGAACCAGAGCCAGTTGGTGTACGTATCCACCAGCCGCGGTCCCAGCAACAGCAGCACAGCGGCCGCCAGTGCGAAGACCAGCAGGACTTTGCTCCGTCTCGACAAGGTCGGTACTCCGGTCGGGGGCCTCATGCCCACGTGCCACGCTCCCAATCATCCGGCGGCGCGAAGAACGCCGCGTATCTACACATCGTGCGCCACACCGCGTGACCGTTTCGCCCCACTCTACGGACTTCGCCCAGGACACGTACGCGGTCGTCGATCCGGAGTTGCCGGGCGGGGCACCACAGCCGACACCTGCCGGACCTACCAATGACAGGATAGGCATGTGAATCAGCACCTTCCCGTCCCTTCCGAAGCCGCTCTCGCGCGCACCGTGCACGAGATCATCGACTACGTCGACGCAGAGGGGTGGGATCAGCCTCCCATCATGTTCGCGCTGGTGCCGACCGTATTGCTGGCGGCGTCCGAGCCCAGCCTCAGCGACCAGCTCGACGAGGGGCACGAGTACACACCGATCGCACAGGAACCATTTCCCGACGACGTGCAGGGTGGCAGCCCCGCCCTCGGCGAGTTCCTTGCCACGACCAGCTGGCCGTCGTCCGTCGCGGGGTGTGCGCTGGTCCAGGAGATCGTGGTCCTGCCGCCCAATGCCGGAGCGGATCTCGACGACGCACCGGTTCCGCTCGTCACCGACGCCCACGCCGTCGACGACGCCGCGCGCTACGCCGCGTACGCCCACCCCGACAGCCGCCGGGCGCGGCTGATCAGCGCGGTGCTGCGGGACGGCCCGGCGATGACGCTGCTGCAACTCCGTCCCACCGACGACGACGACCCGTTCGCCGGCGCGGAACTGCGCACCTACGAGAACCTCGCTCCCGAGGTGGCCGCCGCGCTCTACGCGACGCTCGACGCCGAAGAGGACGACTGACCCGGACTAGCAGGTGGGCGCGTCCCCGCCCGCCGCGATCGACTCGAGCGCATCGGCCGCGCCCTCGAGGGTCTCGACCTTGACCAGCCGCATGCCGTCCTGCTGGTTGGTGAGCGCCTCGGCGCAGTTGTCGGCGGGGACGAGGAACACCTCGGCGCCGCCCTCGGCCGCAGCGGTGAGCTTGTGGGTGATGCCGCCGATGGGCCCGACCATGCCGTCGGAGTCGATCGTGCCGGTACCCGCGACGTCGAGCCCCCCGTTGATCTCGCCGGGGCTGAGCTTGTCGACGAGCGCGAGACTGAACATCAGCCCTGCCGACGGACCACCGATGTCGGCGAGGTTGAAGACCACCTCGAACGGCACCTCGGGGACCTCCTCCGTCGCGATGCCGAGGAATCCGGCGCCGTCGTCACCCGGGCGTTCCCCCACGACGACGTCGACGGTTTCTTCGGTGTCACCGCGCAGGACGGTGATCGCGACGCTCTCGCCGGGTGCGACCGCACCGACGGCACGCTGCACCTGCCCGGCGGTTTCCACCGGTTCACCGGCGATCGCGACGATCCGGTCGCCCACCTCCAACAGACCCGACGCGGGGGCGCCCTCCCCGACCTCGGCGACCCGGAGAGTGACGGGCAGGTCCAGGTAGTGCAGGGCGGCGAGTTCGGCGCTGCGCTCCGACTGCGCGAACTGGGCCTGGTCGACGGCCCGCACCTCGTCCTTGCTGCGGTTCGGCGGATACACCTGTTCGCGCGGCGCGAGCCCGTAGCGGCCGCTGAGCCACGCGGTCACCGTCTGAGCAAGGTTGAGGTTGTCGGTGACGCCGACGGTCGTCATCACGAGGCTTCCCGTGGTCTCGTCCGATTCGACGCCTTCGAGTTCGATGACGGGCTTGTCCTCGACTTCGCCGAGCGTGTCGAAGGTCGGGCCGGGACCGAGCGCGACGTAGGGAACCTTGAGATTGAATGCGATCACGACGAGCGTGAGAACCGGGAGCAGCACGGCGATTGGCATCACGAAGCGTCGATTCACCCGGCCAGAGTATCGGGCGGGGCGTGTTCGCGGTCAGCGTGACCACGATGCCCGTGCTCCGGCAGCGCGCCTTGTACCGTTGGGAACATGAGTGACACGCCCTTCGGATTCTCGAATCCCGACGACGACCCCGACCGCAAGAAGGACGAGGGTTCCGGAAGCGGGGGTGGGAACCCGTTCGGCTTCGGCCTTCCCGGTGGCGACAATCCGTTCGGCGCGCAGGGGTTCGATCCCGCGCAGTTCGGGCAGATGCTGAGCCAGTTCGGGCAGATGCTCTCCGGAATGGGCAGTGCGATGGGCACCGGCGGCGGCGCCGGCCCGGTCAACTACGAGATCGCGTCCAAGCTGGCACGCCAGCAGATCGGCTCGGTCACTCCCGTCTCTTCGGGCACGGCCGACGCGGTGCGCGACGCGTCGCGGCTCGCGGAACTCTGGCTCGACGCCGCGACCACGCTGCCCGCGGGTGCTACCAAGACGGTGGCCTGGACTCCGGTCGACTGGCTCGAGAACACCCTCGAAACCTGGAAGCGACTGTGCGACCCGATCGCCGAGCAGGTCAGCGGCATGATGCTCCAAGGTCTGCCGGAAGAGGCCCGCGCGATGGCCGGCCCGATGATGGGCATGTTCTCCCAGATGGGCGGGGTCGCGTTCGGATCCCAACTCGGTCAGGCTCTCGGCCAGCTCTCGAAAGAGGTGCTGACCTCCACCGACATCGGCCTGCCCCTGGGTCCGGCCGGCACGGCGGCTCTCCTGCCTGCCGCGATCGAGACGTTCGGTGAGGGCCTCGAAGAGCCTGCACAGGAGATTCTCGTCTTCGTCGCCGCCCGCGAAGCGGCACACCATCGTCTGTACAGCCACGTGCCGTGGCTGCGGCAACGGCTGCTCGCCATCGTCGAGGAATACGCGCGCGGGATCCGGATGGACATGTCGTCGATCGAAGATCTCGCGCAGGGCCTCGATCCGTCCGCGCTGAGCGACCCGTCGAAGCTCGAGGAAATCCTCAAGCAGGGAGCTTTCGAACCCCAGACCACTCCCGAACAGATCGCTGCGCTCGAGCGGCTCGAGACGATGCTCGCGCTCGTCGAGGGCTGGGTCGAGACTGTCGTGATCGATGCCCTCGGTGATCGTCTGCCCGGAGTGTCGGCGCTGAGCGAGACCCTGCGTCGCCGCCGGGCCACCGGTGGTCCCGCCGAGCAGACGTTCGCGACGCTGGTCGGTCTCGAACTCCGTCCGCGGAAGCTGCGTGAGGCCGCCGCACTGTGGCGCAAGCTCACCACCGACGCGGGCATGGATGCCCGTGACGGCGTGTGGGAGCACCCCGATCTGCTTCCCGATGCGTCGGATCTCGACAATCCGGCAGCGTTCGTCGACCGCGTCATCGGTGGCGGAACCGGTGTCTTCGAAGATCCGATCGCCCAGTTGCGCGAGACGATGGAACGCGAACAAGCGGAGCGGGATCGGCCGGACCAGAAGGCCGACGACACCACCGACCGCGAACCGGACGACGATTCCGGGAAGAACTCCTGACGGCACGTCGCCGCTGGTACGCCACGGTGTAGCCCTGTGGACAACCCGCCGCCGCACGACTGCGGCGGGTTGGACACCTGCGATGCTCCCGGCATGATTTCGCTCACAGCGGCGGCCGGCGGTCTCCTCCTCGATCCTGATGTGCTCGTGCTCGACCGCCTCGACGGTTCGGTGCAACTCGGGTGGGGTCCCGACACCGCGACGGTGATCGTGCCGCCCGACGGCATGGACGCGTTCGAGATCCGCGTCCTGCTCGGGCTGCTGGACGGCAGCCTGTCGTACGAGCATGTCCTCGTCGCGGCCGCCGCGCGTGGCTTATCGGCCGAGGCGGTGCAGGCGCTGCTCGACGAACTGGTCGAGGCCGGGTCGGTACGAACCGGCACGTCTCGCGCCGGTGCCGTCGGCGCCGCCTCACCGCCCTGCGTTCGCCTGTTCGGGTCGGGGCCACTCGCGCACGCGCTCGTTCCGCATCTGTCGTTGTGGGACACGCGGTGGTTCCGGTCGCCCCCGCGCATCGACGACGCAGGTCTCGCAACCCGCGTCCCGGATTGTGTCGTCCTCGCCGACACCCAGGTGCCCGATCCCCGCCTCGTGCAGGCCGCGATGCGCCTCCGGGTTCCACATCTGCTGGTGCGCGTCCGCGACGGCCGCGGCGTGATCGGCCCGTTCGTCGTTCCGGGCCGCACCAGTTGCCTGCGATGCGCCGACCTCGCCCGCACCGACGCCGATCCGTCGTGGCCCAGGCTCGCGGCTCAGTTGTCCAGACGAGAGGGCCGTGCCGACCGCGCCGTGATTGCCGCCACCGTTGCCGCGGCAATCGCCCAACTGGACCTCTTCTTCACGAGAACCACACCGGTCCCGGGACTGCCCCGGGAGGATGCCCTCGCTCTGGACCGCACCGTCGAGTGGGATCTGCGCAGCACCCGGCTCGTCACCCGCCGTTGGCGCCGTCACCCCGACTGCGACTGCTCGACTATCCGACCCTCCGTTCAGGCATGATGGGGGCGTGTCAGACATCCCACGCAGAAGCTCTTCGCGTACCGCCAAACTCGCGAGCATCCCGCTGGGCATCGCCGGACGCGCCGCCGTCGGTTTCGGCCGGCGTCTCGCAGGTGGTGACCGCGACGAGATCGATGCCGAGATGACCGCGAAGGCTGCTGAGCAGTTGTTCACCGTGCTCGGAGAACTCAAGGGCGGGGCCATGAAGTTCGGGCAGGCCCTGAGCGTCATGGAAGCCGCGGTTCCGGAAGAATTCGCCGAGCCGTACCGGGAAGCTCTCACCAAGCTGCAAGCCGAAGCCCCTCCCCTTCCGGCGAAGGCGGTGCATCGCGTACTCGATCAGCAACTGGGCACCCGGTGGCGCGAACGGTTCATCTCGTTCGACGACGTGCCCGCCGCGTCGGCGAGCATCGGGCAGGTTCACCGTGCCGTGTGGTCCGACGGACGGGACGTCGCGGTGAAGGTGCAGTACCCCGGTGCCGACGAAGCCCTGCGAGCCGACCTGCGGACGTTGTCGCGGTTCGCGGGAGTGTTCGCGACCATGATGCCCGGTGCCGATGTCCGTGCGCTGCTCGACGAACTGACCGCGCGCACCGAAGAAGAACTCGACTATCGCACCGAAGCCGACAGCCAGCGGGCGTTCGCGCGGGCCTTCGAGGGCGACGACAAGTTCCTCATCCCCCGCGTCGTGGCGAGTGCACCGAAAGTGATGGTGACGGAATGGCTTTCCGCCACACCGCTGTCGGTGATCATCAGTGAGGGCACCCGGGAGCAACGCGACCGCGCGGGCGCGCTCCTCGCCGAATTCCACTTCTGCAGCCCGGTGAAGGCGGGACTGCTGCACTGCGACCCGCACCCCGGCAATTTCATGCTGCTCGAGGACGGGCGTCTGGGTGTGATCGACTTCGGGGCCACCGTCGCGCTGCCGAACGGATTCCCGCCGGTACTCGGGCGGATGGTGCGGCTCGCCGTCGAGGAACGCTTCGACGAACTGACCGCCCTGCTCTACGACGAGAAGTTCGTTCTTCCCGGCCGCACCGTCACCGACCAGGAGATCGCGGATTATCTCCGGCCCTTCACCGACCCGATTCAGACCGAATCGTTCCATTTCACCCGGGCATGGTTGCAGAAGGTCGCCGGCACCGCGACGGATTTCTCGAGTGCTCAGTTCCGCACGGCGAGAACGCTGAATCTGCCCCCGGAATACGCCAGCATCTTCCGGGTTCTGCTCGGTTCGGTAGGTATCTGCGCGCAACTCGACGCGCAGGCCCCCTACATGGCGATTCTCTCCGAATGGCTGCCCGGCTTCACCGAGGAATAGCCGGGGCCGGGCAGCCGATTCAGGCGCACACCAATTCTTTTCGCGGCTCGGAGACGACCGTCTTGCGCGGTCGCCCACGGGGGCGCTTGCGGGCGACGATCGTGCCCTGGTTGATGATTTCACCGCCCCACACGCCCCACGGTTCTTCGCGGGCCAGTGCTGACGCGAGGCAGCGCGCGCGCACGGGACAGCCGGCGCACAGCGATTTCGCCAGTTCCAGATCTGCCGGTGCCTCGGCAAACCACAGGTCGGGATCGTCGCCGTGGCAGGGCAGGGCGTCGATGCCCGTGCTGATGAAGTTGTCGTCTGAACCTATTGCGGTCGAAGGGTTTTCGCTCGGCACGGGGGCTCCTAAAGATTCGATCGAAAAGAGATGCGATGCGAACTTCGGCCGGAAACGAGAAAGGCCACGGTCCGCTGGGCGGTGTCCGTGGCCTGGAATCGGAAGGGTCTACCGGGTAGGTATCCCGGAGAACCGTCCGGCCACGGACGAGAGGGCAGCTGCGCGCCGACGCCATGTGCGCGGTGCAGCGGCAAATGCGCCGCGCGCCACGACGAGATAGGCGGCCGCGCAAAGATTGATGGTGACCATCACGGACTGCCTCGCTTTCGTCGTCACGCCCGGGCTTCTCCCGTGGCAATGCAGTACACAATAGTAATGGTGCTGCGATCCGCACAAGTTATTTTCTAGCTGGGGTTTTGCCGATATTTCTTGCGCCTGTGCCGATCCGCTGCTCGCACGCTCACGCGCACCTAGACTCCGCGTCATGCCAATCTCGACGACCAAATTCGTGTCGGTGCTCGATTGCCCCGATCCCCGCGCGCTCGCGAGCTTCTACCGGGACCTGCTCGGGTGGACATTCTCGCAGGACGACGACCACTGGGTCGAACTCGCGCGCGACGACGACAACGCGCTCGCATTCCAGCGCGCTCCGGACTTCACGCCCGCGCGCTGGCCCTCCGAGAGCGTGCACGTCCATCTCGATTTCTACGTCCCCGATCTCGACGACGCCGAACGCATCGCTCTCGAACTCGGCGCGGCCCGAGTCGACGATCCGTCGAGCGACCGCAACTTCCGGGTGTATCGAGACCCGGCGGGGCACCACTTCTGCCTCTGCGCGCAATAGGCCGCAGAGTCGGAGATCGAACGCTAGAGATCGAGCGTTGCCGCCGCACGTTCGCCGCGAACGAGCGCGAGCACGTCGGCGCCGTACTGCTCGAGTTTCTTCGCGCCGATGCCGGGGATCGACACGAGTGCGCGGTCGTCGCGCGGCTGTTGTTCGGCAATCGCCACCAGGGTGTTGTCGCTGAACACGACGTAGGCGGGAACCTTCAGCTCCTTGGACCGCTCACGTCGCCACTCCTTGAGCGCGACGAGCAGATCCTCGTCGAGGTCGGACGGGCAGTTCTCGCACCGGCCCAGCATCGTCGAGGTTGTGCCCAGCAGTGCCTTGCCGCAGATCCGGCACTGCGGTCGCTTCTTCTTCGGTGACGGCGGCTCGGCGATCTTCGATGCCGGGGAACTGTCGGGGATCAACCCGTGCAGGAACCGCGAACGGCGACGCGAGCGGCGGCCACCTTCGGTGCGCGACAACGCCCACGACAACGCGAGATGCACCCGGGCGCGGGTGACCCCGACGTAGAGCAGACGCCGTTCCTCCTCGATGCCGGCTTCGTCCGGAGGGGTGTCCTTGTCGCCGGTGACGTGCGTGATCGGCAGGGTGCCGTCGGTGAGCCCGACGAGGAACACCGCATCCCACTCGAGCCCCTTCGCCGCATGCAGCGACGCCAGCGTCACGCCCTGAACCGTGGGTGGCTGGCGCGACTCGGCGCGGGCCGCGAGGTCGCGCAGCAGACCGTTGAGCGTCAGGTCGGGTTCGTGCTCGAGCAGTTCCTCGGTGAGCTGGACCAGCGCCGTGAGCGAGGACCACCGTTCGCGGGCCTGCGCACCGGTGGGTTCGGTGTCGGTCAGGCCCAGCGGCACCAGCGTGGCGCGCACGAGCGTGACGAGATGGGAGCCGCGATCGGCGCCCTCGGGAAGGTCGTTGCGGGCGTCCACCTGCCGGAGTGCGTTGACGGCCTGGCGCACTTCGGCGCGGTTGAAAAACCCCTCGCCGCCGCGCACCTGGTACGGGATCCCGGTCTCGGTGAAGGCCTGCTCGTAGACCTCCGACTGCGCGTTGATCCGGTACAGCACAGCGATTTCCGAGGCCGGCACGCCGTCGCGCAACAGTTTGGCGATCGCTTTGGCCGTGGCCTTCGCCTCGGCCGGTTCGTCGTCGTACTCGGCGAAGGTGGGTTCGGGCCCGGGCGGGCGCTGCCCGATCAACTTGAGCCGGGTGCCGGCGATCCGTCCGCGCGCCTCGCCGATCACGCGGTTGGCCAGTTTCACCACCTGGGGTGTGGAGCGGTAGTCGCGTTCGAGCCTGACGACGGTGGCGTCGGGGAACCGGCGCGAGAAATCGAGCAGGTATTTGGGCGAGGCGCCGGTGAACGAGTAGATCGTCTGGTTGGCGTCCCCGACGACGGTGAGGTCGTCGCGGTCGCCGACCCAGGCGTCGAGCACGCGCTGCTGCAGCGGCGTCACGTCCTGGTATTCGTCGACGACGAAACAGCGGTAGCGGTCGCGGAACTCCTCCGCGACAGCCGTGTTGTCCTCGAGGGCCGCGGCCGTGTGCAGCAGCAGGTCGTCGAAATCGAGGTAGAACCCTTCGTCGCCCCGGTACTTCAGCGACTCGTACATCTCGTACACCGCTGCCACGCGCTCGGCGGCGGCAGGCGGTTCGCGGCGGACCCGCGCCACGGTGGCCGGGTAGTCCTCCGGCGCGATCAGCGATCCCTTGGACCACTCGATCTCGGAGAGCAGGTCGCGCACGGTGTCGGTGTCGGTCGGGAAGCCGCACCGGTGTGCGGCCTGCGAGACGACCGCGAACTTGCGGTCGAGCAACTGCCACGGTGTGTCGCCCACGACCTGCGGCCAGAAATACCGCAGTTGACGCAGCGCTGCGGCGTGGAACGTGCGCGCCTGCACGGACGGTCCGGGCGCACCGACCCCCAGTTCGCGCAGCCGGGAGCGCATCTCCCCGGCGGCCCGTGCGGTGAAGGTGACTGCGAGCACCTGTCCCGCGGCGACGTGCCCGTCGGAGACGAGGTGGGCAATGCGGCGGGTGATGGTGCGGGTCTTGCCGGTCCCTGCGCCGGCCAGCACACACACGGGGCCACGCGGCGCCCGTACGGCTGCCGCCTGCTGAGGGTCCAGGCCGTCCGTTACCGCATCCACACGCATGGGTTCCATCATGACAGTGCGAACCGACATCACGACCGCCCGCTCGGCTCGTCGGCGCGCAGACTGTGTGCGGGACCACATTCGGGGACCGGCTGGAACAGATCGGAACCGTTGTGATGTTCTCGAAGTCATGACCACCACCGATGCATCCGCCTTGACCGTCTACTCCACCACGTGGTGCGGCTACTGCAAGCGCCTCAAGAAGCAGCTGGACGAGAACGGCATCGCCTACACCGAGATCGACATCGAGGCCGATCCCTCGGCGGCCGAGTTCGTCGGCAGCGTCAACAACGGCAACCACATCGTGCCGACCGTCAAGTACGCGGACGGCAGCACCGCCACCAATCCCCCGCTGTCTGCGGTCAAGCGCGCGCTGGGTCTGTAACCCGGGTCAGCCTCGTGCCCAGCCCTCGAGCATGCCCCGCGCGATGGAAATCGAGCCGGGCAGCAGGAGGGGCACGTCGTCGGCCGACGCCCAGTCGCCCACCTCGAGCGCGGCACGTACCTCGTCGCGTGTGAACCACCGCGCCTCGCCGATCTCGCCGTCCCTGAACTCCAGGGGCTGAGCGGGGTTGGCGACGGCCGCGAACCCGAGCATCAGCGACCGCGGGAACGGCCACGGCTGGCTGCCGAGGTAGCGGATGTCCCGCACGTCGACGCCCACTTCTTCGCGAATCTCCCGCACCACACACGATTCCAGCGACTCGCCGGCCTCGACGAATCCCGCGAGGACCGAGAATCGCCGCTCCGGCCACACCGGCTGCCGTGCCAGCAGAACCTGATCGCCGCCGTCGTGCACCAGGCAGATGACGGCGGGGTCGGTGCGCGGGAATTCCTCGTGCCCGGTCTCGGAACTGATCCGCGACCATCCGGAGATCGTGGGTTCGCTGGCGGACCCGTCGACGGCGCTGAACTTCGCCCGGTCGTGCCAGTTGAGCAAGGCCACCGCACTGACCATCAGGTCCGCGTCCGCGTCGTCGAGTTTGTCGCCGACCCGGCGCAGGTCCGCGACCTCTCCCGTCTGTGCGAGCACGCGGATCGCCCACACGTGCCGGTCGTCGCGCACACCCAGGAAGACCGCGCCGGACACCGGATCGGGGCCCAGGTCGGCAGCGGCATGGAACACCAGCGACCCGTCCGCCACCGGGACCTGCCCCCGCCGGTCCACCTTCAGCAGTTTCGCGTCGGCCCACCCCGCACGCAGCGCGTCCTCGTCGGAGCGCAGTTCTTCGGCGCGCTCGACGACGGTGCGCGACAGGAGTGGGGTACCGGACAGAGAGAAACTGGTCACTTCGAGCACACTAGCCGCGCATCGCGCCGGGTTGCGTCCCCACGAGGCGGATGTAGAGCAGCTTGTCGCCGGCCTCCACCGCGTCCACCTCGGGTGAACCGATCCGCCACATACGCCCGTCGCGCACCACGGCGAGGACGATGTCCTTGAGGTGTCGCGGCGAACCACCGATCTCCGACGGTTCGACGTCGCGCTCGGCGATGGCGAATCCGGCTTCGGGGGTGAGCAGGTCCTCGATCATCTCGACGACGTTGGGTGTCGTCGTGGCGATGCCCAGGAGACGGCCTGCGGTTTCGGACGAGATGACCACCGAATCGGCACCGGACTGCCGCAGCAGGTGGGTGTTCTCGGATTCACGAATGGCGGCGACGATCTTTGCCTTGGGCGCGATCTCGCGGGCACTGAGGGTGACGAGGACGGCGGTGTCGTCGCGGTTCGCGGCGACGATCACCGCGGCCGCGTGCTGCACGCCGGCGAGGCGAAGCACGTCCGACTTGGTGGCCGAACCCTGGACGGTCACGAGTCCCTGACCCGCCGCCGCCTCGAGGACGACAGGATCGGTGTCCACCACCACGATGTCGGACGGGGCGACCCCGTCGCCCAGCATGGCGTCGACGGCGGTGCGGCCCTTGGTGCCGTAGCCGATGACGACGGTGTGATTACGCACGCGGCGCCTCCATCGTTGGATCTTGAATGCTTGCCGGGAACTTGCGGTCAGGGCCGACAACGTCGTCCCGACCAGCACGATGAGGAAGAAGACCCGCAGCGGCGTGATCACGAGAACGTTGATCAGTCGCGCTTCGGGCGTGAACGGGGTGATGTCACCGTAGCCGGTGGTCGACAGCGACACGGTCGCGTAGTAGACGCAGTCCAGCAGCGACAGCGCGTCGCCTTGCGCGTCGCGATACCCGTCGCGGTCGAGGTAGACGATCACCACCGCGAACGCCAGCGCGGCGAACGCGTAACCGATGCGACGCGCGATCGCGATACCGGGACTCGTCTGCTCCTCGGGTACGCGGAGGACACCGACCAGCGCGAAGTCCGGGCGCTCGGTGAGCTGATCGGAGCGACTGAACCTCGCGCGCAATCTACCGGGCATCGCGCTTACTCCACCTCGTCTCGGTCCCCGTGGGGGAACCACACCTACACCGTATCGATGCCCGGGCGGCCATCGATTCGGATCGCAGCCTACGCGCCGCCCGCTACTGTGGCGCCCATGTCCACCACCCACTCCTCCCGCCGGCCCGCGCTGCGACTCGCCGCGCTGCTTCTCGGCGCGGGCACGATGCATTTCATCCGGCCGCAACCGTTCGACGGCATCGTCCCCCGGGTACTTCCCGGCGACGCCCGCACCTACACCTACGTGTCGGGAGTCGCCGAGATCGCGGTCGGCCTCGCACTCGTGGTTCCGCGTACCCGGCGGACCGGTGGCGCGCTCGCCGCGGCCCTGTTCCTTGCGGTGTTCCCGGCGAACGCACAGATGGCCGTCGCATGGCTGCGCGGCAACCGGACCTCGTCTGCGGCGAAAGCCGTCGCCGTGGCACGTCTGCCGCTGCAGATTCCTCTCGTCACCGAGGCCCTGAAAGTCCGTCGCCTCGCACCGGGCGCGCACCGCCGTTAGAGCCGTCCGGGTGCCTGCGCCTCGGAGTCGAGCAGGATGTCGGCGAGTTCGGCCGGGCGCGCAAGTGCCACAAGATGTCCCGAGTCGACGACCAGGGGCTCCGCGCCGATCCGCGCACGGGCCAGTTCCGTGAGGAACGGCAGCGGAAACAACCGGTCGCGCGCGCCTGCGACGACACGCACCGGCACCTCGGGCCAGCGCTCGGCATCCCAGGGCGGTTCGAACGCCGCGTCCGACAGACCCGATTCCTCGTGGGCGAACGCCTCCGCGGTGACTGAGTCCGAGATGTCGTGGAAGAACAACTCCCGGATATCGAGCGGCGCATCCGGATCCCGCCCCTCAGCGACCGCCTGGGCTCGCTGAGCCTCCTCGTGCCCGACATCTCCCCACCACTGCGCCGGCGACTCACCGGGCGCGGGAATCATCGGCGCTACCAGGACGAGTTCGTCCACGGCGCACCGCTCCGCGATACGCACCGCGGTGAAGGCGGACATCGATTGCGCGACCACGATCAGCGGCCTGCGCACATCGCCGAGCCCCGCCACGACCAGATCGGCGTAGTCGTCCTGCCCGGCGTTCTCGTCGGCATACGGAAGGTCGACGGCGAGGACGTCGTGGCCGCGCGCCTCGAGCAGCGGCACCACCAGGTGCCAGTACCACGAGTCCGAGCCGGCACCGGGCAACAGCACGAATGTCGACATCGCGCGCTCCTTCGGTGGACAGTGCCCACAATGCTAACGACGTGTGACGCTCCCGAAGGCGCGTTCAGTCGTCGGACTGCGGCACCGACTCCCCCGGCTGTCCTGCCTCCCCCGCCTGTCCTACCTCCCCGGCTGAGTCGCTCCCCGCGCCGCGCACCAACTGTTCCAGCGCGCGAGCACCCGGCAGATCCTCGGGCGCCACGGTGCGGCCGGTTCGGACGTAGTGGAACGCCGCACGCACCTTGTCGAGCGGCAGTTCGGCCGGTCGCCCGGTGATCCGCGTGGTGCGGGCCGCCATGAGCTGCGCCCACGCCAGGCGGTACGCCGCGAGTTGCAACCCCACCGACGCGAGTTTGTCCGCGTCCGGTTCCGCGCCGGTCTTCCAGTCGATGACGGTCCATCCGCCGTCGGGATCCTCGAACACCGCGTCGATGCGGCCGCGGATCACCGTGCCCGCGAGGGACGTTTCGAAGGGGACTTCCACCTCGACCGGGTTGCGTGCAGCCCACGGCGAGCGCAGGAAGGCCTCCTGTAGCCGGTCGAAGTGCGATTCGTCGCCGTCGTCGTCGTCCGCGCCGGGAAGCTCGTCGAGGTCGAGCAGACGGGTGGCGCCGAATCGGCGCTCGAGCCACGCGTGGAATGCGGTTCCCCTGCGCGCCAACGGGTTCGGACGGAACGGCAGCGGGCGCCGCAGACGCGCCGCGAGCCCCTGCGGATCGGTCGCCAGGTCGACGAGCTGACTGACCGACAGTTGTGCCGGGAGCATTACCTCGGCGGCCCGCTCGAAGCGTTGTTCCCGTTCGGCGAGCAACGCATCGACGTCGGCGGCCCACCCGTCCGGGTCGTCGTCGATGCCCCGCGGTGCCTCGGGCTCGCCCGCGTCGAGCGCCGCGAGAACCGCTGCCGCTCCCCGCTCGACGTCGGGTCGCCGCGCACCGAGCGGGTCCCGCGGCCAGGTGGCACTGCGGGGTGACTCGGTCATGGGGTTCTGTTCACCCGGCTCCCAGACCTCGATGCGCCCCAGATCACTTCGCGCGGTGACCAGTTCGTGCAGTTCCTGCAGGAAATCGGAGGGGCCCCGCGGTTCCGACCCGGTGTCTCCCCAGTGGTGACCCGACACGAACAGCGCACGTTCGGTACGGGTGAGCGCGACATAGAACAGCCGGCGGTCCTCGTCGAGCTTGCGGTTCTTGAGAGCGGTCTTGTGACGGTCGATGGCGTTCTCGAGCATCTTGCGGTCGAAGATGTCGTCGAGTTCGAGCACCGGCACTCCGTCGGTGCTCGACCCGGCGTCGTCACCGGGCAGCGCGCGGTCGCCGCGAAGCTGAGGAGGCAGTTCGGTGACGGATCCCAGCCAGGTCGCAGCGGCGGACGAGGACGGGAAGACCCCCGCGGTGACGTGCGGCACCGCGACGACCTCCCATTCGAGCCCCTTCGCCGAATGGACCGTGAGCACCTGCACCCGTTCGGGATCCACCTCGACCTCGCCCGGCGCGAGTCCCTTCTCGATCTCCTCCGCGGCCGCGAGGTAACCGAGCAGTCCGGAGAGGGTCGCGTGGGTGCGCGCCGCGTACGACGCGACGACGTCGGCGAACGCGTCGAGATGCTCGCGACCGGCGACTCCGCCGCGGCCACCCACTCGCGCTTCTGCCTCGATGCCGATCCCGAGGACACGCTCGACCTCGGCGACGAGTTCGGTCAGCGGCTGACCGAGTCGCTCCCGCAGCGAAGCGAGTTCACGGGCCAGTGCGGTGATGCGTGCGAATCCGAATTCGGAGTACTGACCGGGATCGCCGGGGTCGGAGATGGCGTCCGCGAGGCCTGCCTGGTCGGCGTATTCACCGGGTAACGCCGAATCGAGTGCCTCGTCGAGAGCCTCCGGGTCGGTGACGACACCGGCCACGCCGTACCGGCCCGCGATGGCGAGCGTTTGCGCGCGACGCCACAGCGCCTTCAGATCCGCCGCGCCGATCTGCCACCGGGCACCGGTGAGCACACGCACCGCCGCACTACCGGCGGACGGGTCTGCCGCGAGCCGCAACATCGCGAGCAGGTCGGCGACCTCGGGGGTATGCAGAAGGCCCCCGATCCCCACGACCTCCACCGGAAGGTCCCGGGCGCGCAGGGCTTCCGCGATCGGGGCGGCGTCGGCGTTGCGCCGTACCAGCACGGCCGCGCTCGGTGGTCGATTACCGGCCTCACGCGCGGCCGCATACTCCGCTGCGATGCGGTCGGCCACCCAGTTGCGTTCGGCTTCGACATCGGTGTGCAGCGCGAGACGCACGTCGCCTGCGACGGCATCGGGCCGGGGCCGCAAACGGCTGACCGCCACGCCCCGATCTCGCAGCGGTTCGGAGGAGAGATTCGCGAGGTCGAGCGCCTCGGGCGGATTACGCCAGCTGGTCAGCAGTTCGAGGGTGGGCGCGAGACGTCCGCCGGGGAGCGGGAAGTCCGCGACGAACCGCGGCAGGTTCGCTGCCGAGGCGCCGCGCCAGCCGTAGATCGACTGCATGGGGTCGCCGACTGCGGTGACGGCGAGATCCGGGTCCTGGGCGCCGCCGAACAGCGAGGCGAGCAGAACCCGCTGTGCGTGGCCGGTGTCCTGGTATTCGTCGAGCAGCACGACCCGGAACCGCTCGCGTTCACCGGCGCCCACTTCGTGATGGTCGCGGGCGACGCGCGCGGCGAGCGACATCTGGCTGCCGAAGTCGAGCGCGCCTTCACGGCGAAGCGTGTCGGCGAGTCGCTGGACGAGCGGAAGCAACTGCAGCCGCGACTCCTGCGTCTCGAGATATCCGAGAAGGGTTTTCGACGGTCCGCCGCGCTGGCCCGGTCCCGCCGGGAGCGCATGGATCAGCTTGTCGAGTTCGGTGTGCGCCTCGCGGAGGTCTTCGGGCTCGACGAGGTGTTCGGCGAGCTGGCCGGAGAGGGCGAGTACGGCTTCGGTCACCGATGCGGGGTTGCGGTCGGTGTCGAGTTCGCCGTCCCACGCGCTCACCACCCGGTGCGCCACCTGCCACAGTTCGGTCTCGGACAGGAGCGCGGCCGTGGGCTCGATCGGCAGCAGCAACCCGTGCTCGGCGAGCAACCGGCCGGCGTATGCGTGGTACGTCCCCACCTCGGGTTCGCCCGAGAGGATCCGGGCCCGCAGACCGCCTTCCGGATCGAGGTCGCGGACCAGTGCCGAGCCCGCGAGCTTGGCGAGCCGGGTCCGGATGCGGGCGGTGAGCTGCTGGGCCGCTTTGCGTGTGAAGGTCAGGCCGAGCACCTGTTCCGGCTCGACGAGACCGTTGGCGACCAGCCACACCACCCGTGCGGCCATCGTTTCCGTCTTACCGGCGCCGGCACCGGCCACGACCAGTACCGGGCTCATCGGAGCCTCGATGACGGCTGCCTGCTCGGGGGTCGGCGGATGCTGTCCGAGTGCCTCGGCCAGCCGGGCCGCACTCACTCTGGGCGAGGTCATCCGTCCGTCACCTGCCTTCCTTCGTCGTGTGCCGGGCAACTGGACAGCACCGGGCAGTGCCGGCATCCGTCGTTGACCCGCGCGAGGAACTGCGGCCCCTGTGTCGCCGCGGCCGCCTCGTGGATCACCTCTCGCCAATGTGCGAGACCGTCCTCGTCGAGCGGCGGCTGCAGTCGCTGGGCCGCGCCTTCCTTGTTGTGGGGTTTGGCCACGAACACCAGGCGAGCTCCGCCGGGCGGCGTCGCCGGCAGACCTTCGATCGCTCCGGCGGCAGCCGCCACCTGGTAGGCGGCGAGCTGCGCGTGGTCGCGCGCGGCGTCCTTCGAGACGGGGTTCTTCGCGGTCTTGACGTCGACCACGACGGGCCGTCCGTCGGGGTCGCGTTCGAGGCGGTCGATACGACCCTTCAGGCGCACGCGCGGCTGGTCGTCGGACAGCGGTTCGAGGATGCCGTCCACGCTGACCTCGACGCCGATCTCGGTGAGGTCGCCACGGGTGCCCTGAAGCCAGGTCGAGAAGGTGTCGAGCATGCGACGGGTGCGTTCGAGCTCGCGGCGTGCGAACCAGTCGGACCCCAGATCCACACCGTCCCAGGCCTTCTCCAGTGCTTGGTCGACGCGCTCCGGTGGGATACGTCCGGCCAGCGCCTGCACGAGGGTGTGGACGAGCGTGCCGGTGACGGCGTGGCTGGTCTCGCCGTCGGCGCCCCCGTGCCGCTCGAACATCCATCGCAGCGGGCAGGTGACGAGTTGTTCGACGGTGGACGGCGACAAGCGGACCGCGTCGTCCTCCGGATCCCACAGCGGCGCGGCGGTACTCGGATCGGAGGTCCCGTACCAGTCGTTCGGGTGCGCGCCGCGGACACCGGCACGTGCGAGCCGGGACAGTTGTTCGGCGGCCCTGCGCTGTCGCTCGGGTTCGTGTTCGGCGACCAGCGGATCGCACACCACGCTGCGCAGTTCCGCGACGAGCGCCGGCAACGCGAGCACCCGGATGCGGGCGGCTTCGGGGACCTCCTCGACATCGGGCACGTCGTCGCCGGAGACATCCCCGGCGAGCAGTTCGTCGACGAATCGCGAGCGCACGAGTTCGGTGTCGCCGCTCACCGAGTCGACCGCGGTGACCAGTAGGTGCTTACGCGCGCGACTGCACGCGACGAGGAAGAGGCGCCGCTCGTCGGCGAGCAACGGCGCGGTGCGCGACAACCGCACCGATGCTTCCTCACCGCCGTCGGCGCCCGACACCGCGTCGAGGAGCGATTCGATGCCGAGCAGTGTGCCGCGCGCCCGCAGGCTCGGCCACAGTCCTTCCTGCACCCCGGCGGCCACCACGACATCCCATTCCCGGCCCGCGGCGGAATGGGCGCTGACCACCGTCACTGCTTCGGTTTCGGCGACCAACCGCGTGCGCACGGTGCCGGGGATCTCCTGCTCGGTCAGGTAATCCACGAATCCGGCGATCTGCGCGCGGGGAAGACGGTCGACGTAGTCGGCGGCGGCGTCGAAGAGGGCGACGACGGCGTCGAGGTCGCGGTCCGCCTGGGCGCCGACCGGTCCGCCACGGGCCGACGCTGCGGCCCAGCGTCGTTCGAGACCGGTGGCCTGCCAGGCCTCCCACAGCACGTCTTCGAGGCCACCGCCCCGCAGCGCCGCGGATCGGGCCTTGCGCAGGACGCCGAGAACCTTTCGCAGTGGGGCGGATTCGACCTCGGTCAGGCCGCGGACGAGATGTGCCGTCTCGTTGTCGCCGTTGTTGTCGCCGTCGGCGTTGTCACCGCTGTTGCCGTCGGTGAGCAGCAGGCGCAGCAGTTCTGCCGAGTCGCGATCGCGACCGGATGCCAGTTCGACGCGCCGGAGGCCACGTCGCAGGCGGCGCAGAGCGACGGGCTCGGCACCGCCGATCGGACCCGACAACAGCGCGAGTGCTTCCTCACCGCCGAACCGGCGACCGGAGACGGCCCGCAACACCAGCAGCAGACCGGCCACGCTGTGCTGCCGGGCCAGCGGGAGTTCGGACGCGGCGGTTGTCATGGGGACCCCGGCGGCGAGCAACGCGCGGCGCAACGGCGCGAGGACACGCGGCACCGAGCGCACGACGATCGCCATGCGAGACCACGGCACTCCGTCCACCAGGTGGGCTCGGCGCAGCGTGTCGGCGACGAGCGCGGCCTCCTTCGCCTGTGACGGCTGCACCGCCACCCGCACTCTGCCGGGCTCGTCGCCGGACGCGGGTGCAGCGCCACGGTGCGGGGGCAGTCCGGGCAGTCTGCGTGCCACGCGGTCGGTCACCGCCGCCACTTCGGGGGCCGCCCGGTGGTTGGTGCCCAGCACGATCCGGCGGGCCGGGTCGTCTTCGGCGAGCCGTTCGAGGAATGTGGGATCGGCGCCGCGGAAGCCGAACACGCTCTGGTCGGGGTCGCCCGCGACGGTGCTCGTGCGCGTGCCCGCACCGACTACGCGAACAAGCTGAGCCGCCTGCGGATCGAGATGCTGCGCGTCGTCGACGAGCAGATGACGGATCCGCGTGCGTTCGGACGCGAGCAGGTCGGGGTCCGTCGCGAACGCCGCCAGGGCAGCGCCGACCAGTTCGGCCGCGTCGAGGGCCGGCGCGGTGGCCTCGGGTGCCTCCAGCCCCACAGCTCCGCGCAAGAGCATGACGTGCTCGTACCGCTGTGCAAAGAGCCCGGCCGCGACCCACTCGGGACGGTCGCGTCGTTCGCCGAGCTCGACGAGGTCTTCGGGACCGAGGCCGCGTTCGTTGGCGCGCAACATCAGGTCGCGCAGTTCGACGGCGAAGCCGGTCATGCCGAGCGCGGGCCGGAGTCTTTCGGGCCACATCCCGGCGCCGTCGTCGATGTCGCCGCGAAGCAGTTCGCGGAGGACGGCGTCCTGCTCGGCTCCGGTGATCAGCCGAGGAGGCGGGTTACCGTGCGCGGCCGCCTGGAGGCGAAGGACAGCGAATGCGTACGAGTGGACCGTCCGCACGAGTGGTTCGCGGGTGGCGCGCGCTCCGGCACCGAGCAACCCCGCGGTCACCGCCTCACGCAGCGCTGTGGCCGCACGCCGGGAGTGGGTGAGAACGAGAACGGATTCGGGGTCGGCGCCGGAAGCGATGCGATGGACCACAAGATCGACCAGCAGCGACGTCTTGCCGGTACCCGGCCCACCGAGCACCTGCCACGGACGCCACCGTGGCGCGGGCGGCGCGTCGGCGAAGACGGCCCGCACATCCTCGGGCCACGTCCGCACCGCCGGCGCGACCGCCGGTCGCCGGACCAGTCGGGCGGCGGGGCGACGCGGCCGGTCGGTCACGCGGAGGTCGGAGTCGGGCATACCGGCATCCCATCAGACCGGTACGACAGTTCGTCGTGTCGGTCCTGACGCGCGGCTCTGTGTCCGCTGAGCGGTACCGAAGACAAAGTGAAGGTAAGGCTAGGTTAAGCTCTGCCCTGGCTGCGGCACCGCGCCGCCGACCCGTCGAAGCAGAACGAGGATCACAGCAATGAACGCCATCCGAAACTACCGGCGCGCCGCGATCGGCGCGCTGGCCGTCATCGCCCTGGCCGGGTGCTCCACCTCCACGACCGACGACGCCGGTGCCGCTGCGGCAACGGAAACCGTCACGATCGAGGACAACTTCGGCGAGCAGTCCGTCACGATTCCTCCGAAATCCGTGGTGGCCACCGACAACGCCTACTTCGAGACCCTCGACTCGTGGGGCGTGACGCTGTCCGCGGCGTCCGTGAGCCTGATGCCGAACACGATCGGCTACAAGCAGGACGACAGCATCGTCGACCTCGGCACCCACCGCGAGCCCAACCTCGAAGCGATCGTCGCAGCCGAGCCGGACCTCATTCTCAACGGCGGCCGTTTCGCCGAGTTCCGCGAGGACTTCACCCGCCTCGCACCCGACGCCGCGATCGTCGAGGTCACACCGCGTGACGACCAGCCGTTCGACGCCGAACTCAAGCGCGGCACCACGGCCCTCGGTGAGATCTTCGGCAAGCAGGCCGAAGCCCAGGAACTCAACGACGCGTTCGACGCCTCCATCGCGCGGGTGAAGGCTGCGTACTCCCCCGACACGTCGGTGATGGGCGTGATCACCTCCGGCGGTGAGATCGGCTACGTGGCGCCGAGCAACGGCCGCACGATCGGCCCCATGTTCGACATCTTCGGCTTCACGCCGTCGCTCGAGGTTCCGGAGAGCTCCGACAACCATCAGGGCGACGACATCTCCGTCGAGGCCATCGCGGCGTCGAACCCCGACCTGATCATCGTCATGGACCGCGACGCCGGAACCGCCAACGGCGGCGGCGAGGGCTTCGTGCCCGCGGCGAACATCATCCAGGACGCCGAAGCGCTGAAGTCCGTCACCGCGGTCAAGGACGGCAAGGTCATCTTCCTGCCGACCGACACCTACACCAACGAGAGCATCCAGACGTACACGGAGTTCTTCAACTCGCTCGCAGACCTGCTCGAGCAGCAGAAGTCCTGACCTCTTGACCCTGTAGCCCCGCGGGTACATCCCCGCGGGGCACAGCCATCGAAAGCTTCACGAGAGACGGCAGTACCCACATGAGCGCACCGACTGCGGCCCCTCCTGCCAAGGGGAGACTGTTCGACTGGAAGCTTCTGCTCGGAATCCTCGGAGTCTGCGCACTGCTGACCATGTCCCTGTTCACCGGCGTCTACGACATCTTCGGTGGGGACAACGGGTGGGAGATGTTCGAGATCACCCGTATCCCCCGCACCATCGCGCTCGTCCTGGCGGGCGCCGCGATGGCAATGTCCGGACTGGTGATGCAGTTGCTCACCCAGAACCGCTTCGTGGAACCCACCACCGCGGGAACCACGGAATGGGCAGGCCTCGGGCTCATCGTGATGATGATCGTCGCGCCGGCGTCGGGTCTGGTGCCCCGGATGATCGGGGCCGTGGTCGCCGCGTTCATCGGCACGATGATCTTCTTCCTGTTCCTGCGCCGGGTGACGCTGTCGTCCTCGCTCATCGTGCCCATTGTGGGCATCATGCTCGGCGCGGTGGTCGGCTCGATCACCACGTATCTGGCTCTGGCCACCGACATGCTGCAGAGCCTCGGCGTCTGGTTCGCCGGCAGTTTCACCTCGGTCCTGCGGGGACAGTACGAGGTGCTGTGGATCGTGGCGGCCGTTGCGGTCGCGGTGTTTCTGGTGGCAGACCGGTTCACCGTGGCGGGACTCGGCGAGGACTTGGCGACCAACGTCGGCTTGAACTACACCCGCCTCATCTTCCTGGGGACGGGCCTGATCGCCATTGCCACCGGAGTCGTCACCGTCGTCGTGGGCAATCTGCCGTTCATCGGCCTCATCGTCCCCAACATCGTCTCGATGTTCCGGGGCGACGACCTGCGCAGCAACCTGCCCTGGGTCTGCCTGCTGGGTATCGCGATCGTGACGGTGTGCGACCTCATCGGACGGACGATCATCGCGCCGTTCGAGGTACCGGTCTCCCTCATCCTCGGCGTGGTCGGCGCCGTCGTGTTCATCGCCCTCCTGCTGCGGAGCCGCCGCCATGCCTGAGACTCTCTCCCCAATCCCGACTCCGGCGATCGGCGCACCGGCCCTCGCGGAATCGCCCGGGTCCGATTCCTTTCCGAATGCGAAGGCCCGCCGCCGCTACTGGATTCTGCTCGCCGCACTGGCGGTGCTCGCGCTTCTCTTCGCGGCCGGAACGCTGATGTGGAACAACCCGATGCCGTTCGGGACCTCGGGCTTCTGGCGGATCACCGAGATGCGCGCGACCAGCCTGGTGGTCATCGTGATCGTGGTGGTCTGCCAGGCCACCGCCACGGTGTCGTTCCAGACCGTGACGAACAACCGGATCATCACGCCGTCGATCATGGGGTTCGAGGCGCTCTACGTCGCGATCTCCACCGCGGCGGTGTACTTCATCGGTTCGGTGGGAGTCGCCGCGCTCCGGGGCACTCCGCAGTTCCTGCTGCAGATCGCGCTGATGGTCTTCTTCTCGCTGCTGCTCTACGGGTGGTTGCTGTCGGGCAAGTACGGCAACCTGCAGGTGATGCTGCTCGTGGGCATCATCCTGGGCGGCGGACTCGGCTCGATCTCGACCTTCATGCAGCGTCTGCTCACCCCGAGCGAATTCGACATTCTCACCGCCCGGTTGTTCGGGTCTGTCTCCAACGCGGACGTGTCCTACCTTCCCGTCGCCATCCCGCTGTGCGTGGCCGCCGCGGTGGCGCTGTGGTGGCGTGCCCGCAAGCTCAACCTGGTGGCCCTGGGTCGCGACATCACGACCAACCTCGGCCTGAACCACCGCCGCGAGATCATGATCGTGCTGTTCCTGGTCTCGGTCCTGATGGCTGTCTCCACCGCCCTCATCGGTCCCATGACCTTCCTGGGCTTCCTGGTGGCCACCCTCGCCTACCAATTGGCCAACACGTACGACCACCGGTACGTGTTCCCGGTCGCCGTGCTCACCGGGTTCGTCGTCCTCACGGGCGCCTACTTCGTTCTCAAGAACATCTTCTACGCCGAAGGCGCCGTGTCCATCATCATCGAGGCCGTCGGCGGTTCGGTCTTCCTCTACGTCCTCCTCCGAAAGGGCAGACTGTGATCGAACTCAAAGGTGTCCGTAAGGATTACGGCGACGAGGTGTCGATCGGCCCCGTCGACCTGCAGATCCCTGCCGGGGGCATCACCGCACTGGTCGGCCCCAACGGTGCCGGAAAGTCGACGTTGCTGACGATCATCGGGCGTCTGCTCGGCGCGGATTCGGGCACCATCGAGATCGCCGGATACAACATCGCGCGGACCGCCTCGAAGGACCTCGCGAAGATCGTCTCGATTCTGCGGCAGGAGAACCACTTCGTCACCCGGTTGACGGTCCGTCAGCTCGTCGGTTTCGGCAGATTTCCCCATTCGAAGGGCCGCATCACCCGGCACGATCAGGAGATCATCAGCCGCGCGATCGAGTTCTTCGACCTGGGTCCGCTCGAGAACCGTTATCTGGACCAGCTTTCCGGTGGTCAGCGCCAGCGCGCCTACGTCGCGATGGTGTTGTGCCAGGAGACCGATTACGTGCTCCTCGACGAGCCGCTCAACAACCTCGACATGCGGCACTCGGTGCTGATGATGCAGCACCTGCGCCGGGCCGCCGACGAACTCGGGCGGACGGTGGTGATCGTCCTGCACGACATCAACTTCGCCGCCCATTACGCGGACCGGATCTGCGCCGTGAAGGACGGCCGCGTGGTGGAGTTCGGCACTCCCGAGGAGATCCTCGTCGACGACACGCTCTCGCGCGTGTTCGACACCCCGGTGACGTGCGTCGACGGGCCCAACGGCCGACTGGCCGTCTACTACCGCTAGCCCGGGTGCCATAGTGGGCGGGGTGAGCGCTGCCGAGAACCTCCACACCCACTTGTTCGGCCCCGCCGACGGACCGCAGATCCTCGCGCTGCACGGACTCACCGGTCACGGTCTCCGGTGGCGGAACGTGGCGAACCGTCATCTTCCCCGGGCCCGGTTCATCGCACCGGACCTGCGCGGCCACGGCCACTCGCCGTGGACACCGCCGTGGACGTTCGAGCGGCACGTCGCGGATCTGCTCGACGTGCTCGACACGCATGCCTCGGGCCCGGTGACGGTCGTGGGCCATTCGTTCGGGGGTGCACTCGCGCTGTACCTCGCCGCTGCGGCGCCCGAACGGGTCCGCTCGCTCGTACTGCTCGATCCCGCCATCGCCCTGCCGCCGGAGCAGATGCTCGAGGTCGCCGACTCCACGGCCCGCTACCCGGATTACACCGACGAGGCCGAAGCGCGCGCCGAGAAAGTCCATGCCGATTGGGCGGAGGTCGCGCCGGAACTGCTCGACGCGGAGATCGACGAGCACCTGGTGAAGCTGGACTCGGGACGCGTTGCCTGGCGGGTGTGCCTCCCCGCGTCGGTGACGTCGTGGAGCGAACTGGCCCGGGACTACGTGCTGCCGCCGGCGCACATCCCGACCGTGTTCGCGCGGGCCGGGAAGGTGCAACCCGGGTACACCTCTCCCGAGTTCCGCGCCGCCCTCGCCGAGCGGCTCGGATCGAACCTGACCGAGGTCGAGATCGACTGCGACCACATGATCGAGCAGGCTCGTCCCGCCGAGACCGCCGCTCTCATCGCCCGGGTGCTGTAGATGGCCGCGACCACCGACGACCAGATCGAGCACGTGCGTGCGCTCGTCGCCGCGATCCCGTCGGGGCGCGTCGCCACCTACGGCGACATCGCCGATGCCGCGGAGCTTTCCAGCCCGCGCACGGTCGGGTGGATCATGCGCACCGACACGGCCGACCTCCCGTGGCATCGGGTCGTACCGGCGTCGGGGCGGCCGGCGGCCCACCTCGCCCACCGGCAACTGGCGAAGCTTGCGCTCGAAGGCACACCCCTGCACGGTGATCGCGTCGACCTGGCCCGGGCCCGACACCGTTTCGCATCGTCCCCGAAACGGCCCGCGCCGGGTGGGTCCGGACTTCCGGACCCACCCGGCGACGAGGAGTGATACGGCCGAGCGTCAGGCGCGTGCCGGTTTGGTCAGCGCCATCGCACCCAGTGCGATGACACCGCTGACGACCATCGCGACGGCCATGGGGACGGCGGTCTCCTCTCCGCCGATGCCGACGAGCGGCGCGATCGCTGCCGCGAGCAGGAACTGGAGTGCGCCGAGCAGCGCGGAACCGGTGCCTGCCGCACGCTGAGCCTGGCCGAGGGCCAGGGTGGTGGCGTTCGCGATAATGAGGCCGAGGCTGGTCATCGTGCACCACAGCAGAACGAGCGTCACCCACATCGCCGGTCCGGCAAGGCTGTTGATCAGCATCAGCACCGACATCGAGGCGAGGATCGTCAGTCCGATCCGCAGTGTCCGGCCCGAGCCGATGCGGCGGACGATGTTGTCGTTCGCGACGCTGCCGATGACCAGGCCGAGCGCGTTGGCGGTGAAGGCCACCGTGTACCAGCCGGTGGACATGCCGTGGACGTTCTGCAGCACGAACGGCGACGCGGAGATGTAGGCGAACATCACGCCGAAGGCGAAGGCGTAGGCGAGGGTGTAGCCGACGTAGCGGCGGTTCCGCAGAACTTCGCGCGCGTCACGCAGCATCGCGGAGGCACCGCCCTGGGTGCGACGCTCGACGGGGTGAGTTTCGGGGACGAGGAACAGCACGGCCAGGAACATGAGCAAGGACAACCCGGCGAGCACCCAGTAGACAGCACGCCAGCCGAGATTGGTCACGATCACGCCGCCGACGAGGGGCGCGACGATGGGGGCCACCGCGTTGATCACGACAAGCAGGCCGAACAGTTTCGCTGCTGCGACACCCTTCGCACGGTCGGAGATGACCGCGCGTCCCAGCACGATGCCGGCGGCACCGGCGAAGCCCTGCACGAACCTTGCTCCCGCGAGCAGTTCGATGGTCGGTGCGAGTGCGCTCGCCGCGCTGAACACCGCGCATGCCAGTGCGCCGATGAGCAGCAGCGGCCGGCGGCCGAACCGGTCGGACAACGGCCCGAACACGAGCTGACCGATGGCCATGCCGAGCAGGAAGGTCGTGAGGGTCAGCTGGATCGCCGACGCGCTGGTGCCGAATTCCTCGGCCATCGCGGGGAAGGCCGGCAGGTACATGTCGATTGCCAGCGGCGCCACGGCTGCGAGGAGCGCCAGGACCGCGATCAGTTTGCCCGGGAACGGAGTGCCGGTTTCTGCGTCGGTCTCGATGTGGCCGGAGGTTTCCAGCGTCTCGGAGGTCGCGGGGGGTTGCGGGGGCATGCTCGCCTTTCGGTACAGATTTATATCTATATTTATATATAGATTTGCGAGCTAGTATCGTAGCACTATGAATCCGCAGGCCGTAAGCGAAAGTGACGTCGAGAATCTCGCCCGGACGGCTCGGTCCCTGGTGTGGGCGCTCCGGAGGTTCGGCGAACGTGAGGCCGGCCTGTCGGCGATGCCGAACTCGGAGATCGAGGTCCTGCGAACGGTGGCGGAGCGGCCCGGAAGCTCGGTGTCGGAACTCGCGCGCGCACTCGACCTGCAGAACAGCAACGTCAGCACCACCGTGAGCCGCCTCGTCGAACGGGGACTACTCGAGCGACGCGCCGATCCCAACGACCGGCGGTCACACCGGATTCACCAGACCGACCTGGCCCGGCACAACAACGAACTGATCGACGCGATGTGGACCAAAGGCGTACACGACCTGGTCGATACCTTGACTCCGGCCGAGGCACGCACACTGATCGACGCAGCGCCTCTGCTCGCCCGGTTGAGCTCGATGCCCAAGAACTACTGAACGACACACGCAGGTCGGGCGGCCCCCGCGAAAGCTGCCGCGTCATGGGGCAGCATGAAGACATGAGCGGACTGACCGATGTCGAGGCAGTGATCGTGGCGGGCGGCCGCGCGACCCGCTTGGGCGGCGTCGACAAACCCGCCCTGACGGTCGGCGGCCGACGCCTCCTCGACACCGCCCTCGCATCCGTCGCCGGTTGTGCTCGCATCACCGTGGTGGGCCCTCGGCGCGACGACCTCGATCCGGCAATCGTGCAGGTGCAGGAGTCACCGGCCGGTGCGGGTCCGGTCGCGGCACTCGCCGCAGCGGACCCCGCGTCCGATGTCGTGGTGACTCTCGCGGCGGACCTGCCCTTTCTCACCGCGGACGTCGTGGCGACCCTGCTCGAGGCGCTCGACACCGATCCGGGCGCGGATGCCGCCTTCGCGGTGGACGACGACGGCCGGGTGCAGTATCTCCTCGCGGTCTGGCGCGGTCCCGCGCTCTCCGCACGACTGGCCGGGCTCGGCGCGGAGATGTCCGGCCGGCCGATGAAAGCGCTGTTCCCGGACCGGTACGTCTCGGTCACCGTGCCCGGCACCGCCGACTGCGATACGCCCGCCGAGTTGCATCGCGCGCGTGTCGCCCACGGTCCGGGCCGCACCGCCACCGACCCGGACGAGGCGCGCGCCCTCGTCCGAGAGGCCCTGTTGCCGTTACCCGTTCGGCGCGTGTCTCCCGGTGCAGCGGAGGGCACCACCCTGGCCGCCCCGCTCGTCGCGGCCGAGGCTCTGCCCGCCGTAGCGTCGTCGGCGATGGACGGTTACGCGGTCGCGGGTCGCGGCCCGTGGACCCTGCGTCCCGAAGTCCGGCAGGCGGGTGATCGGGCGGGACTGACCCTGCGCGACGGTGAAGCCGCCCGGATCGCCACAGGCGCGCATCTCCCCGCGGGCGCCACCGCGGTCATCCGGGACGAATTCGTCCGGGTCGAGGGCAGCAGCCTGTACCGCCTTCCCGAGTGTCCGGTGCGCGACGACACGCGTCGCCGCGGCGAGGACTGGGATCCCGGATTCGTGCTGGCGGCGAGCGGCGAGCACGTGACTCCTGCCGTCGTGTCGGCTGCACTGAGCGGTGAAGTCGCCGAGATCGACGTGCGCGGCCCGCTGCGGGTGCATGTGGTGGTGAGCGGCGACGAGATCCGGCGTCACGGTCCCCTTCAGGTGGGCCAGACCCGGGATTCCCTGGGCCCGGTGCTCCCCCGCTTCGTCCGCTGGTGCGGTGCCGAACCTGTCGGCGAGACCCATCTGCGCGACACCCCGGGCGGTTTCGACGCGCTCTTCCCCGAAACCCTCGACACCGATGCCCTGGTGATCGTCGGCGCCACCGGTGGCGGTGCTGCCGACCAACTGCGCGGGGCCCTCGACCGGGCCGGCGCACACGTCGTCGTCGAACGGGTGCGGTGCAAGCCGGGCGGTTCGCAGGTCGCTGCGGTGCTGCCCGACGGCCGTGCCGTCCTGGGTCTTCCGGGCAATCCGGTTGCGGCGTTGTCCACACTTCTCGTCATGCTTCCGGCGGTCGTCGACGGTCGTACCGGCCGCACCCCGCCGCCGCGTTTCCTCGGCGCTCTGGCGAACGCCTCGGACGTCGAGGGCGACCGGACTCGGCTCCTGCCCGCGCGGCAGCGGGCCGACGGACAGTGGTTGTGCGACAACGCCGTACGCACCGCGCATCTGGCCGGGCTGATCGGACGGACTGCGATCGCCCTGGTGCCTCCGCGTGCCTCGGACGGTGACGTCGTCGAACTGCTGCCGCTTCCCCGGTGACGTGCCCCGGCGCGTGTCAGCGGGTCGGCCGCGCTCCTGCGCCTGCCCGCAGCGCGGGGACGGCCGCGCGATACCGCCGGGCGACCAGGTCGACGACAGGCTCGGTGACGCCGAGCGGTGCCGCGGCGCCGTCGGCGCCGGCATCGGACAGCCTCGAATGGAACAGTCCTTCGGCCAGCAGGTACGACGCGACGAACACCCGCGCACCCTGCTCGCGCAACTCCGCGACCACCTGCGGCACCCGGGGTTCCCCGGTCGCGACGTAACCGATTCGCACGGTCGTGCGCGTCAGAGCCGACAGCATGTCGGCCGCCCGTTGCACGTCTCGCAGGGCCCGCGCGTCGGATGAACCGGCGGCGGCGAGAACGATCGCGTCTCCCGGTCGCCAACCTGCCTCCCGCAACCGATGCGCGAGCACCCCCGCCAGCACCGGGTCGGGACCCAGCGCCCGCGTGACCACCACGTCGCCGTGACCGCTCTCGGCGACCTCACGGGGAACATCGTTGTGCACGTGGTACCCGGAGGCCAGAAACGCCGGCACCAGCACCACCGGACCGCGGATCTCCCGCAGCGCCTCGGCGGGTGACGGACCGAGCACGTCCACGAACGCGACGCGCGTGGGACCGACCCGGCCTGCGACCGCATCGGCGAGCCGGGCGATCATCTCGACTCCGCGCGGATTGCGGGTGCCGTGTGCGACGAGCAGCAGTGCGGGGTCGGTCATGGCTCAGAGTCCTTCCGGATCGACCGCCAAGCGGTAGCCGCGTTTGACCACGGTCTGCACGATCGACGGTGCGCCGAGCGCCGAACGCAGTCTCGCGACGGCTGTTTCGACGGCATGGGTGTCTCCGCCGCCTCCGGGAAGCGCGGCGAGGAGTTCTTCGCGGGACACGACGCGTCCGGGCCGCGCGGCCAGCGTCCGGATCAATGCCATACCCGCGGGGGCGAGGCAGCGGGTGGTGTCGTCGACCATCACGCACCGTCCCCGCATGCCGAGCACGTGCCCACCGGCTTCGATGCGCACGGCACGGCGTGGCAGTTCCTCGGCGAGATGCCGTGCGAGCGACCCGAGACGCGCACGCGACGGCATCGTCACCGGCACCTCGAGAGCGACGAAAGGCGCGGCGGTGACGGGTCCGACGCACACGGCGGCGACACCGGTGCGCAACCCTCGCAGCATCAGTCCGAGCATCCCGGTTTCCTTGGCGCGCATCAGCATCGATGCGACCGCGGGAGCACTCGTGAAGCTCACCGCATCGAGCCCGTAGTCCGCGATCTGCTCGATCATGCGGTCGAGGGCGGCGGAGTCGTCGGGCGGGGTCCACCGGTAGACGGGGACGGCGACGACGTCCGCGCCCGCAGCGCGCAGGGCCTCACAGACGTCGGTTCCGGGCTCCCACTCGGTGCGCTCACCGTGCAACTGCACCGCGATCCGGCGGCCCCGAACTCCCTCGGCGAGCAGATGTTCGAGGACTTCGGCAGACGATTCCGACGCCGGCGACCACTCCTCACGCAACTCGGCGGCACGGATCGCACCGGTGACCTTCGGTCCCCGGGCCAGGATGCGGCTTCCCGCGAGAGAACGCGCCAACTCGTCGGAAAGACCCCATCCGTCCGCAGCGCCCATCCAGCCGCGGAATCCGATCGCGGTCGTCGCGACGGTGATGTCCGGTGGACAGGCGACGATGCTGCGGGTGACCCGTTCGAGTTCGGTGTCGTCCGACAACGGGATGATCCGGATGGCCGGTGCGTGCACCACTTCTGCGCCTCGCCGCGTGAGCAACGTGGCGAACTCGTCCGCGCGACGCGCCGCCGTGACCCCGACGGTGAAACCGCGCAGCGGCATGTTGTCCTGGTTCACGAAAGCTCGGCGTCGGTCGCCGGACCGCCGTCGGCACGCGCACCGGTGAGGTGGCTGTGGACCTGCACCACGCCCGCCCACACGCGGACGTCGTAGACCGGCAGACGCACCGACGGGTCGTCGAGGCATCGACCGTCGTCGAGCGAGAACACCTGCTTGAGAAGGGGTGAGGCGACGGTGGGTTCGCCCCCGCGGTCACCCACGATGCCCCGGGACATCACCGCGGCGCGGCCGAAGGGATCGAAGTTGCCGACGGCGCGCAGGGTGCCGTCGTCGAGCAGGAAGACCGCGACCTGTTCGCCCCCGCGCAGCAGGACGGCTACTCCGCGGCCGGGGATCAGGTGACTGAGCGGACACGCCGACGTCCACTCCAGGCGTCCGTCGAACACGCTCGCACGCGTCGAACCCTCAGCGGTATGCGACTCGATGACGGTCATTGATGGTCCCTCCTTGAAACTGCCGTCCTGGCATTCTGTGGCCACGGTGTTTCGCGTGCGTTACCCACCGATTCCCTCCACGTAAGCAGGGACGTCACGCGGGTGCATCCCGGCCGATCTTCGGCATGCCGACCAGAACGGGCACCTTCCGCTTCCCGGAATCGTCGAATCGGACGGTCGGGTCGGGCTGGTCGGGCGCGTTGACGAAGGACACGAATCGCGCGAGCAGTTCGGGATCCTCGAGCACCCCGGCCCACTCGTCCTTGTACCCGACAACGTGCTTGGCCATCGCGGCCTCGAGTTCGGCGGCGATGCCGAGACTGTCGTTGCACACGACGTCCTCGAGGTGCTCGAGCCCACCGTCGAGGGCGTCGAGCCACGGCGCCGTGCGCTGCAAGCGGTCGGCGGTCCGGATGTAGAACATCAGGAACCTGTCGATGTACCGCACCAGGGTCTTGTCGTCGAGTCCGCCGGCCAGCAACTGCGCGTGCTTCGGCGACTGCCCGCCGTTGCCGCAGACGTAGAGGTTCCAGCCGTTCTCGGTGGCGATCACGCCGACGTCCTTGCCACGCGCTTCGGCGCACTCGCGGGCACAACCGGAGACACCGAACTTGAATTTGTGCGGCGCCCTCAGCCCGCGGTAGCGCAGTTCGAGGTCCACCGCCATCCCGACCGAGTCCTGCACGCCGTACCGGCACCAGGTCGAACCGACACAACTCTTCACGGTGCGCAGCGATTTGCCGTACGCCTGACCGGATTCCATCCCGGCGTCGACGAGCCGCTTCCAGATCAGGGGAAGTTGTTCCACCCGGGCACCGAACATGTCGATGCGCTGACCACCCGTCATCTTCACGTACAACCCGAAATCCCGGGCGACCTCGCCGATGACGATGAGCTGTTCGGGTGTGCATTCGCCACCGGGCATCCGCGGCACCACCGAGTAGGTGCCGTTCTTCTGGATGTTGGCGAGGAAGTGGTCGTTGGTGTCCTGCAGGCCCGCCTGCTGGCGGTGCAGGATGTGATCGGAGTCGGTGGACGCGAGGATCGACGCCACGACGGGCTTGCAGATGTCGCAGCCCCGGCCCGTGCCGTACCGCGCGATCAGTGCCGAGAACGTACGGATCTCGGTGGCACGCACGATCTCGAACAATTCGGCGCGCGACTGCTCGAAGTGCTCGCACAGCGCCTTCGACATCGGCACGCCGGAACTGCTGAGCAGTTGCTTGACCGTCGGCAGGCACCCGCCGCACGTGGTGCCCGCGTTGGTGCACGCCTTGACCTGCGCGATGTCGCAGGCACCGTCCGCAATCGCGCCGCAGATCGCGTCTTTGGTGACGCCGTTGCACGAGCACACCTCGGCGTCGTCGGGAAGTGCACCCACACCGGGCTTCTCACCCGCGGGCGAGATCAGTGTCGCCGGGTCGCCGGGAAGTTCCCGGCCGACGAGGGGTCTCAGCGTGCCGTAGGCCGATGCGTCGCCGACGAGAATTCCGCCGAGCAGTGTCTTCGCGTCGTCCGACACGACCAGCTTCGCGTAGGTGCCCTTCGCCGAGTCGGACAACACCACCTCGAGTGCCCCCGGCGTCGTGCCGTGCGCGTCGCCGAAACTCGCGACGTCCACCCCGAGCAACTTGAGTTTTGTCGACAGGTCCGCGCCGGGGAACTCCGCAGCGCCGCCGAGCAGTCGGTCGGCCACCACCTCCGCGGTGCTGTATCCGGGAGCGACGAGCCCGTAACACGTGCCCTCGATCGCGGCGCACTCCCCGATCGCGTAGATCGCGTCGTCCGTGGTGCTGCGGCACCCGAGATCGGTGAGAACGCCACCGCGAGCGCCGAGGTCGAGACCGGCGTCGCGGGCCAGCGCGTCCTGCGGCCGGACTCCCGCGGAGAACACCAGCACCGATGCGTCGATCGTCGAACCGTCGGACAGTTCGACGACGAGACCCTCTGCGGTCTCGGTGATTCCGGCTGTCCCGACGCCGGTGTGCACGGTGAGTCCGAGGTCGGTGACGAGGCGTTCGAGTACCCGGCCGCCGCCCTCGTCGACCTGCAACGGCATCAGGCGCGGTGCGAATTCCACGACGTGCGGTGCCATTCCGAGCCTGCGGAGCGCGTTCGCGGCTTCCAGACCGAGCAGTCCACCGCCGACGACGACGCCGACCGGCGTCTCGCCGCGGGCGGCCGACGACTCTGCCGCCGCCCGGATGCCGTCGAGATCGTCGAGGGTGCGGTACACGAAACAACCCGGCAGATCCTTGCCCGGGATCGGGGGCACGAACGGGTACGAACCGGTGGCGAGAACGAGCGCGTCGTACGGCAGGGCGTCACCGGAATCGGTGGTCACGACCCGCGCGGCCCGGTCGACGGACACGACGCGGGTCGAGACCCGGAGATTGACGAGAGTGTCTGCCGCATAGTCGTTTCCGGCGAGCGCAAGTTCTTTGCGGTCCCAAGTGTCGACGTAGGACGACAGTCCCACGCGGTCGTATGCGGGGTCCGGTTCTTCGCAGAGCACCGTGATCTTCCATGCGTCCTGCTCGTCGCGGGCACGCAATGCCTCAACGAAGCGGTGTCCGACCATTCCGTGTCCGACGACGACAACGTTCTTGCGGCTCACGTTCTTGCGGCTCATGGAAATCTCTCTCTGTTTCGTGCAGGGGAAAGAAGTCAGACGGTGGCGTCGGACAGCGGTGTCGCCGATGCCGGTGCGGGTGCCGGCGTGACGGTGGGCTGCGGGCGACGGAGGAATACGAACCAGGTCACCGCGATGCACACGAGGTAGAAGATCGCGAACACCCAGAAGGCCATCGTCGCGGACTGCGCCTCGCCGCCGTAGGAGCCGCGGAAGACCAGGTTGATGCCCACACCGCCGAGGCCGCCGATGGCACCAGCGAACCCGATCAGGGCGCCCGACATGCTGCGCGACCACGCCGCCTTCTCGGCGCGATCGGCACCGGGGAGTCCCTGGGCCTTCGCTTCGAAGATCGACGGGATCATCTTGTACACCGAGCCGTTGCCCACACCGGACAGCAGGAACAGTGCGATGAATCCGAGCACCATGGCGATGAAGACACCCCCGCTGGCTGCGCCGGCACTCGCGTCGTCGAGGGTGCCCGCGACGATGAGCACCGCAGCGGCGAGTGCCATACCGACGAACGTGTACATGGTGATCTTGCCGCCGCCGATACGGTCGGCGAGTTTGCCGCCGAGGGGACGGGAGATCGAGCCGAGCAGCGGTCCGATGAACGCGATCTGGGCTGCGTGCAACGACGCCTGGGCCGCGGTGTCGCCGCCGGCGAGGAAGTTGATCTGCAGGACCTGGCCGAACGCGAAGCTGAACCCGATGAACGATCCGAACGTGCCGATGTACAGGAACGAGATGACCCACGAGTCACTGAACTTCAGCGCCCGGCCCATCGCGCGCAGGTCCGCTTTCTGGTCGCCGAGGTTGTCCATGAACAGTGCGGCACCGACCGCGGCAACGCCGCAGAGGACTAGGTAGGCCGCGCAGACGATCCACGGTTCCGTGTTGCCGACCGTCGCGATCACCAGCAGGCCGACCAACTGGATGGCCGGTACGCCGATGTTGCCGCCACCGGCGTTGAGCCCGAGTGCCCAACCCTTGAGCCGCTGCGGGTAGAAGGCGTTGATGTTGGTCATCGACGAGGCGAAGTTGCCGCCACCGACGCCGGCCAGCGCGGCGACCAGCATGAACGTCGTGTACGAGTGCCCGGGGTTGAGCATCAGATACAGCGCGCCGAGCAGCGGCACCAGCAGCACCAGAGCGCTGAAGACCGTCCAGTTACGGCCGCCGAATCGTGCCGTGGCCACCGTGTACGGGATGCGCAGCAGTGCGCCGACGAGGGTGGGGACCGCGACGAGGAAGAACTTGCCCGCGGCGTCGATGCCGTAGACGTCGGTGGGCATGAACAGCACCATCACCGACCACACGGACCATACGGAGAACCCGACGTGTTCGGCGATCACCGACCAGATCAGGTTCCGCTTGGCGACGTCCTTGCCGCCGTTCTCCCACGCCTCGACATCCTCGGCGTCCCAGCTGTCGATGTAGTGCTTGCGTGCGAATCTCTGTCGGAGAGTTTCGGTTCGGACCGTATCCACCATGCCGGCCACCCTTCTCAGGTCTGTGATGACCTCAAGGTAGGCAACCGGTGTTGCGATGGTGCTGCACGCGGTGACCGTCGCGTCAAGAGATGCTCACCCGGCGGTGCGCCGCGGTGTGAGACGGATGTAACCGGAGTCAGAGAAGGAATCGGACCAGGTCGGCGGTGTGCGCCAGCCCGGGAAAGGCCTCTTCGGTGGAACGCGGGTGCAGTGCATGCACCGCGAGCCGGAAGATCACGGCCCGCAACAGCATCTGCGGCCACTCCGGAAGGTCTTCCCAGCGGGTGATGAGGGCGTCGTCGGCGCCGCCCCACGACAACGCGTCGACGACGGTGACGGCCGCGGCCCAGGAGGCGGGACGCCAGTAGGGAGTGATGTCGGTCAGGCCGGGGGCCGCCCGTCCCGCGAACAACACGGTGCCGAAGAGGTCTCCGTGCACGAGTTGATCGGGCAGGTGCACCGGTTTCCGGAACGTGGCGAGTTGCCCGATGAGATCGAGGCTCTTGCGGCCGTCGGGAGTGACCGTCTCGGGAGCACCGGCAGCGCGCGCCGTACGCAAGGGCACCGTTTCCCACGCCGCGCGGTCGGCGGCCACGAAGACGTCGACGTCCTGCCACGGCGCCACCGGAGGTTGCAGCAGAAAGCGGGGGCGCTCGAGTTGCGAGGTCGCGACATGCAGGCGCAGCGACAACGACACGACCTCGTCGTGCCGGGGTTCGGATGTTCCGACGATGTAGGTGTCGGCACGCCAACCGGAGACCACGTAACGTCCGTCGGTCGACCGGACGGGCCGGGCGAGGCGAACTCCGTCGACGGTCAGGGTCTCCCTGATCTTGGCGGACCACGCGGCGCGGGCGTGGTCCGCGACCCTGGACAGGACCACGTCTCCACACCGGAAGCCCCCGTCCCAGTCGGCACCGAGGGCGACCGGTTCGACGTCGCGGAGGCCGAACGTGGAGCACACGTGCTGCGGTGGTTCGAGTGAGCTCACGCCATCACGGTACCGGCGCGTCCCTCTCGTCCCCGGGAGGCACTCCGCTGGTTTCTGATCACAGGTGGGCGACAACCCGCCGTAATCCCGCGAAAAACACCCCGGCGGATCAGTAGACGGGCAGCGAGGGATCCACCTGTTGCGCCCACGCGAGCACCCCACCGCGAAGATGCGTGGCGTCGGAGAATCCGGCGCGGGCGAGCACCGCAAGCGCCTCCGCCGATCGGATGCCCGTCTTGCAGTAGAGGACGATCGGCCGGTTCTGCGGCAGTTCGGCGAGCGCCTCACCCGACAGGATCCGCCCCTTGGGAACGAGCCGGGCACCGTCGATACGGACGATGTCCCACTCCACCGGTTCCCGCACGTCGACGAGTTCGATGTCGCGGCCCTCGTCGAGCATCCTGCGCAACTCGCCCGGTGTGATCGTCGCGTCGGCCGCCGCGGCCGCGTCGTCGGGAATGACGCCGCAGAAGGCGTCGTAGTCGATCAGTTCGGTGACCGGCACTCGTCCGGGGTCACGCCGCAGCGTCACGGTGCGGAACGACATCGCCAGCGCGTCGTAGATCATCAGCCGTCCCAGCAGCGGCTCACCGATCCCGGTGATCAGCTTGATGGCCTCGGTTGCCATGATCGTGCCCACGGTTCCGGGCAGCACGCCGAGGACGCCGCCCTCCGCGCACGACGGCACCATGCCCGGAGGCGGTGCCTCGGGATACAGGTCGCGGTAGTTCAGGCCCCGCCCGCCGGGTGCGTCCTCCCAGAAGACCGACACCTGGCCTTCGAAGCGGAAGATCGATCCCCACACGTACGGCTTTCCGGCGAGTACCGCGGCGTCGTTCACGAGGTAGCGGGTAGCGAAGTTGTCGGTGCCGTCGACGATCAGGTCGTACTCCTCGAACAGCGCCACCGCGTTCCCGGAGTCGAGACGGACCGGATGCAGTCGCACGTCGACGTGCTCGTTGATCGCTTCGATGCTGTCGCGGGCGCTTTCGCCCTTCGCCCGGCCCACGTCGGACCGGCCGTGGACGACCTGCCGCTGGAGGTTCGACATGTCCACCTCGTCGAATTCGACGATGCCGAGGGTGCCGACGCCGGCTGCGGCCAGGTACAGCAGCACCGGGGATCCGAGTCCGCCCGCGCCGATGCACAGCACCTTCGCGTTCTTGAGCCGCTTCTGGCCCGTGACGCCGACGTTCGGGACGATCAGGTGACGGCTGTAGCGGGCGACCTCGTCATGGTCGAGGTCGGCGGCCGGCTCGACGAGGGGCGGCAATGCACCCGTCTCCACGGAGGGTGGCGTTACGGTCACGGATTCTCCTCGGGCGGCGGTACGGGGTGGTGTCCATTGTTCCACCGCTCACAGCAGCACTGTTCCGCCGCTCACACGAGCGCAGTTGCGCCGAGTGCTCACGCCCTCGGGTACGGCCACGGATTGAAACGGCATCGCAGCCCGTCGGCCGGGACGACGCCACCGGGATCGAGCCGCGCGATGTCGTCGTTGTCGGTTCCGAAGGTCTGCTGCATCATGATCGGGGCGAGTCCGTCCGGCGCCGTGCACCGCTCGTGCTGGGCGAAACCGAGGGCATGTCCGACCTCGTGGTTGATCTGGTACTGCCGGTAGGAACCGATGTCTCCCTGGAAGGCGACCGCCCCGCGAACCCAGCGCGCCTCGTTGAGCAGCACCCGGCCGAGCGACGCGTTGTAGCAGGACCCTTCGAGCCGGATTTCGTAACCGCATCCCTGCCTGATGGTCATCTGGGACGTCAGGGAGATGCGGAAGTCGGGGGTGCCGACGTCGATCCGGCGGAAGGCGAATTCGGGGCTGCCGATCCAGCTGCGCGGATCTGCCAGTGTTCGGTCGACCATGAGAGCGAAGGCGTCGTCACCGCCGTAACCCGCGGTGTCGATACCGTCCTCGATTTCGACCGTGTAGGTGAAGGTGCGTCCTGCCGCGGCACCGACGCGCTCGGTCGTCCCGGGCAGCACCCTCCACCGCTGCGCACCGCGCACGGTGAACGGGCCGCCCTCCGGCAGGGTGCCGGACGCGACATCGGGCGGAAACTCCCCGTCGGCGGGAGGCGCCTCCGCGAAGATCTCGTCCGATCCCACGGTGCTCTGCTCCACGGCTCCGCCGCCGTCACCTGCTCCCCGGGCGGCGTCCCACAGCACGATGACCGTCACGACGACGAGCACGGGCACCACGTAGGCGCGCCATCCGTACGTCGCGACGAACCTGCCGAGCGGACTCTGCTTGCGCACGTCCCGGACGGGACGCGGCCGACGGGGTTCGCGCGCGGGGTCGTCGCCGGCCACCGGATCCCACTGGGCTCGCAACGGCTGGTACGCGTCGCGCTTCGGGACCCGCGACGCGCCCGAAGGCCGTCGCGGTTCGGAAGGCTGACGCTGTGCCGGAGGACCGGGCGGCGGGGTCCGGGGGGAGTCCTCCGTAGACCCGCTCGGGCGCACTCCTCCTCGCTCGATCACGGTGAAAGGATGTCACATCCCGGTGAATGCGACCCGGACTCGTCGCAGACGGGTCGGGGCGGGACGATAAAAGCGGATACTCGACAGAGGGCCGACCAGGAGAAAAGCGGTGCGGCCTGTAACCTGCAAGAACGATCGAGGCCGAAGTGGCGCTGCTCACTTTCGGCGAAGTGCGCAGACTGGAGCAAGCATGACCGAACTCGCCGACCGGGCCTCCGGCCGCGGCAGCAACAAGCGGGGTGCCCGGATGCCCCGGGACGAACGTCGTGCCCAGTTGCTCGAAGCCGCGAGTGAAGTTTTCGTCACACGCGGTTACCACTCCGCCGGTATGGACGAGATCGCGGAATGCGCGGGTGTGAGCAAGCCGGTGCTCTATCAGCACTTCCCCGGCAAGCTCGAGTTGTACTGCGCGGTCCTCCAGAACTACGTGGACGTGCTTATCAACGGTGTCCGTCAGGCGCTGCGCTCCACTACCGACAACCGTCAGCGTGTTCGGGCCGCGGTTCAGGCGTTCTTCGACTTCGTCGACAACGACAGCCAGGGTTTCCGGTTGGTCTTCGAGTCGGACCTCATGGGTGAGCCGGAGGTTTCCCGGCGCGTGGAGCAGGCGACGGAAGCGTGCGTGGACGCCGTCTTCGACCTGGTCAGTCACGATTCCGGTCTCGACCCCTACCGGGCGCGCATTCTCGCGGTCGGGCTGGTGGGCACCAGCCAGTTCACGGCTCGCTACTGGCTCGACGCCGCCCGGCCCATCCAGAAGGAGGATGCGGTCGATACGACGGTCGCGTTGGCGTGGGGTGGCCTCAAGCACGTCCCGCTGCAGCCCGAGCTTCGGTTGCGCTGACTTCTTCCGGCAGCACTTCTGTGCCGGACGTTCCCGTGAAACGGCGAGAGGCCGGGGCAATGCGCCCCGGCCTCTCGCCGTAATCGGTCCCGCGGTCAGAGGGCTGCGAAGCCGACCTTTCCGATGGTGGAGGGGCCGATCTCCACGTATGCGATCTTCGCCGCCTGCACGAGGACCTTGCGGCCCTTTTCGTCGATGAGAGCGAGCACACCGCTGCCGTTGCCGCTCAGCGCGTCGGTCACAAGCTTTTCCACCTCGTCGTGCGTCTGGTCGCTGACGAGGACGAGTTCACGCGGGCTGTCCGCAACGCCGATCTTGACCTCCACTGGGGACCTCCGAAATCTCAGGCTGTACTGCTTGTCACCGCCAGGCTAATGCAGTCCCAGCACTGCCATCCGTTTGGTGTGCTCGACCTGCATACGGTCGAACAGGGCGGCAATGCCGGCGAGGTCGCCGGAGGTCAGAATCACCAGTTCGGCGAGCTCCTCGTTCTGGGCGAGCACGTACTGGGCCTGCGTGATCGCTTCGCCCAGCAGTCGGCGCCCCCACAACATCAGGCGGTCCTTCTGGAGCGGGCTCCGCTCCACGACCTCGCGCACTTCCCGGACGACGAATTCGGAGTGCCCGGTCTCGGCGAGCACGTCGCGCACGACCGCCGCGACCTCCGGGTCCAGCCGGTCGGCGATCTCACAGTAGAAGTCGGCGGCGATGCCGTCGCCCACATACGCCTTGACGAGAGATTCGAGCCACGTCGAGGGGGTGGTGGATGCGTGGTAGGCGTCGAGGGCCTGCCGATACGGCTCCATCGCCGCGTAGATCTCCACGCCCCGGTCGGCGAGCGCCGCGTGCAGGGCTTCGAAGTGGCTCATCTCGGCCGCCGCCATGCTCGCGAGGGCGACACGACCCCGCACCGACGGGGAGAACTTCGCATCGTCCGCGAGCCGGTAGAACGCGGCGATCTCGCCGTAGGCGATCACCGCGAACAACTCGGCGACACCGGGATGGTCGGCGGGGACGAGGGTCGGGCTGGATGATGCTGTGGACGGCGACGATTCGGCTCCCATGACGACAAAGCGTAGTACTACCTCGGCAAATCCGCCCGAACCGGTACAATGGTTCTTGAAGTTCGCGCTTCGAGCCGCTGAACGTGGCCCGCGAGCTTTACCGATAATGTGCGCGCACCCGACCGCGGATCGCCGCGCTTCGCCGAGCTGAGATGCTCGCGCTGAGGCGCAGGCCGGTCCCCTGCCCAACCTCGTGCGTGCGTGCCGAGACCAGGAAGGCCGGACCCCTGAGCAAGATCACAATCGACCACGAAGACGACGCGACCGAATCGACCGTCTCCGCACAACTCGACTCCACCCACGTACCCCCCACTTTCGGTGAGCTCGGCGTCCGCGACGAAATCGTCCGGGCACTCTCCGAGGTGGGCATCGAACGCACCTTCGCCATCCAGGAGCTCACGCTCCCCCTCGCGCTCGCCGGCGACGATCTCATCGGCCAGGCCCGCACGGGTATGGGCAAGACCTTCGGCTTCGGTGTCCCCCTGCTCAACCGCATCACCACCGACGGCTCGGGCACCACGACCCTCGACGGCACCCCCCGCGCGCTCGTGATCGTCCCGACGCGCGAGCTGTGTGTCCAGGTGACCGGCGACCTCGTGAACGCCGCGAAGTACCTGCCCGGTAGCGGCAAGAAGGGCCTCGAGGTCCTGTCGATCTACGGCGGACGCCCGTACGAGCAGCAGATCGCCCAGTTGCAGAAGGGCGTCGACGTCGTCGTCGGCACCCCGGGACGACTCCTCGATCTCGCCAACCAGGGTCATCTGATCCTCGGCAAGATCGGTGTCCTCGTCATGGACGAGGCCGACGAGATGCTCGATCTCGGCTTCCTCCCCGACATCGAGCGCATCCTGTCGATGGTGCCGGACAAGCGTCAGACGATGCTGTTCTCGGCGACCATGCCGGGACCGATCATCACGCTCGCGCGGACGTTCCTGAACCGCCCGACGCACATCCGCGCCGAGGAGGCCGAGTCGTCGGCCGTGCACGAGCGCACCCAGCAGCACGTCTACCGTGCCCACGCGCTCGACAAGGCCGAACTCGTCGCACGTGTGCTGCAGGCCGAGGGCCGCGGCGCGACCATGATCTTCACCCGCACCAAGCGCACCGCACAGAAGGTCGCCGACGATCTCGTCGAGCGGGGCTTCGCGTGCGGCGCCGTGCACGGTGACCTGGGCCAGATCGCGCGTGAGAAGGCACTCGACAAGTTCCGCGCCGGCAAGATCGACGTGCTCGTCGCGACCGATGTCGCGGCTCGCGGCATCGACATCGACGACGTCACCCACGTCATCAACTACCAGTGCCCCGAAGACGAGAAGACGTACGTGCACCGCATCGGCCGTACCGGTCGCGCGGGTCGCACCGGTATTGCGATCACCCTCGTCGACTGGGACGACATTCCCCGCTGGCAGCTCATCGACAAGGCTCTCGGGCTCGGTATGCCGGATCCGGTCGAGACCTACTCCAGCTCGCCGCACCTGTTCGAGGAACTCGGCATTCCGGCCGGCACCAAGGGCCAGGTCCGGAAGCAGGCTCCGGCGCGCGCTCCCGAGCAGGAATCCGCGGAGCGCCGCAGCACGCGCGGCGACCGTGAGGAGACCGCGTCACGTCCCAAGCGCAACCGGGTTCGCCGTCGCACCGTGCGCGGCAAGGCCGCCGAGGGCGACGTGACCGCCGTCTCCGGCACCGACGCGCCCGAGCAGACAGCGTCCGGGACACCGGCGTCCACCGCATCGGAGTCCGGTTCCGAAAAGGCCGGTTCCGAGAAGGCCGCGTCTCCGGCACGTCGTCGTCGCCGTCGTCGTAGCCCCGCGGGCAACGGCGCCGCCGGTCACGACGCGCCGAAGCAGGATGCCGCGAATTCGGACACCGTCGCGGCCTCGTCCGCTCAGTAGCACCCGTGCTCGCGCCCGAGCGCCGCACACGCACGGATCTGCTCATAGCCGCCACACTCGTCGCCACCGTCCTGGTGGCGGCGAGTGTGGTCTGGTTTCGGTCCGATGCGCGTGGCACCACCTCGATCACGTGGGACGAACCCGTCTCCGCTCTCCCCGTCGCCCGCGCGCTGCCGGATGCGCTCACCGAGGCGTGGCAGGCGCCGAGCGCCGCGACGTCGGTCCCCGTCGCTCTCGGCGGCACCGTCGCGACCGCCGACGAAGGCACGGTGGTGGGCCGGGATCCGCTCACCGGTGACGAGCGCTGGCGGTACGAACGCAACCGCCCGCTGTGTGCCGTAACAGGCGCGTGGGGTTCGGTGGTCTCGGTCTACCGGGACGCGCGCGGATGCGGGCAGGTCAGCGCGCTCGAAGCAGACAGCGGCTCGCGGAACGCGCAACGAACGAGTGACGCCGACGACGAGATCCGGCTCTTCGACGCCGGGTCGTACGTGCTCGCCCTCGGCGATACCCGCCTCGAGATGTGGCGGTCCGACCTCGTGCGGACCGTCGAATACGGCTACGTCGACGCTCCCGTCAATCCGCGTGCCCAGCCACGATCCGGTTGCACGCTCATCTCCGCGGACGCGGGCAGCAGTCGTCTCGCGGTACTCGAGCAGTGTCCGAACGAACCCGCCAACCGCCTCACCCTGCTCGACCCCTCACCGGAGGACAACCAGAAGCCCGAGCAGTTCGCCTCGTCGGTGCTGCCGGAAGCAGAACCGGGCGCCGGGGCGCGCATCGTCGCCGTACTCGGCGAACGCACCGCGGTGTACATGCCGCCGGGCGACGGCGGAGGCCCGCGCATCGCCGTGTACGACGGGGCCGGCGCGCTCCTCGAAACCCACGATCTCCCGCGGGCAGCGGGCGACAGTCCCGCGCCCGCCACCGAACACGAGGGTGTGCTCGTGTGGTGGACGGGCGTCGACACGGTGGCATTGTCCCCGGACGATTTCACCCCGGAGTGGACCGTCGAGAACACTCTCGGAACCGGGGCCCCGATGGCCGGAACGTTGCTTCTGCCCGTCGACGACGCCGTGGCAGCCGTCGATCCGGCGTCCGGCGCCATCCGGCAGCGCATCCCGGTCGATCGCGGCGACGCCGCGGAGGTGGACGTCGCTGTCGCCGGTGACCTGGTGCTCGAACAACGCGGAGACCAGGTCGTCGCGCTGCGCTGACGGGGCCTGAGGGCCGGCAGAGTGCCCGGCGTCAGTCCAGCGTGCTCAGCGGTGTGCCCTTCGTCCAGGACGCCAGCAGATTCCGCGCCAGTTCGCGGTAGGCCTCGGCGCCCTTGTTCTTGCGACCGGCGAGGACGGTGGACCCCGACGCGGACGCCTCGGCGAACCGGACGGTGCGCGGAATGGGCGGCGCAAGCACGGGCAGGTCGTACCGGTCCGACACATCGGCGAGCACGTCACGGCTGTGCGTGGTCCGCGCGTCGTACAGCGTGGGGAGCGCGCCGAGGAGTTCGAGGTCGGGATTGGTGATCTGCTTGATCTCGTCCACCGTCCGCAGCAACTGACCGACACCGCGGTGCGCAAGCGTCTCGCACTGCAACGGCACGAGCACCGAATCGGCCGCCGTGAGGCCGTTGAGGGTGAGAACCCCCAGCGACGGCGGACAATCGACGATGACGACGTCGAAGTCGGTTGCGACGGTCGCGAGCGCGCGCTTGAGCGTGTACTCGCGGCCGGGCTTCATCAGCAACATCGCCTCGGCGCCGGCCAGGTCGATGGTCGCGGGCATGAGTGTGATGCCCTCGCCTGCCTCGACCAGCACTTCCCGTACCTTCGTCTCGCCCACCAGTACGTCGTGTACCGATTTGTCGAGCCGGTCGGGCTTGTGGCCCAGCGAGAACGTGAGACATCCCTGGGGATCGAGGTCGACGAGCAACACCCGCTGTCCCAGTGCGGACAGGGCGGCGCCCAGCGACGCGACGGTGGTCGTCTTGGCGACGCCACCCTTCTGGTTTGCCACTGCAAGTACGGTTGTCACTGCTCGATCCTCGCGTATTCGGCGCGCCCGTGTGCGGTAACGACGCGGCGTTTTCCGGCGAACCGGGCATCGTTGTCCCTCAGTCCCCCGAAAGGCGTGTCGATCGTGATCCGCAGAGTCCGTCCCGACGATGTCGATGCCGTCACCGGCCTGATCTACGACCTCGCGGAGTACGAGAAGGCCCGCGACGAGTGCACCGTGACGCCGGATCAGTTAGGGTCCGCGCTGTTCGGTCCCGACCCGTCGGTGTTCGCACACGTGGCGGAGGAGCAGGACGGCACCGTCGTCGGCGTCGCGCTGTGGTTCCGGAACTTCTCGACGTGGGACGGGGTGCACGGCGTGTATCTCGAAGATTTGTTCGTGCGCCCGGAGCACCGCGGCGCGGGACACGGCCGTGCGCTGCTCGCGGCGCTGGCCCACGAGTGTGTGGAGCGCGGTTACACCCGCCTGAGTTGGTCCGTGCTGAACTGGAACGAGCCGTCCATCGGTGTCTACCGGTCGCTGGGTGCGGTCGCTCAGGACGAGTGGACGACGTTCCGTCTCAGCGGCGAGGCGTTGCGCGAACTGGGTGCCTGACCGCCCGGCACGCCGTCGCCGGGCTCAGTTGTCGTCGTCGTCCCCGGGATAGTCCTCGGCGAGCCACTGCGTGGTGGCCGGAGCGAAGAGCAACACCAGCGTGGGCACGACGATCAGCCCCATCAGCAGACCGAGCACCAACTGGTTCGAATCGGTGAGCAGCGACCACACGACGGGGAGCAGCAGGAGTTGCGCGACGATTGCGATCGCGCGACCCCAGTGGGCGCCGCGCAGCAGCCCGATTCCGGCGGCCAGGACACCGCCGAACAGGATCGACAGCCACAGCGCGAGGCCGTAGCCGTTGCTCACCGACTGGTCGTGGTCGCCCGACACCGCCCGGATCACCGAGTACACCGCGAACGCGATTGCGATGACGCCTTCGAGCACGACGAGCGACCCGGCAACCCGGACGGTCGACGGAATACGGGTGCGGGGTGTTTCAGTGGGCACCCGACCAGCGTAGTGGACCGGCGCGATAGCACTTAGGCTGATCCTCCGTGCGTGCCCTGCTGATCGTGAACCCGAATGCGACGACCACCACCCCGGCCGGTCGTGACCGGCTGGCTCACGCGTTGTCGAGCAGAACCCACCTGACGGTCGCGCATACGACGCACCGCGGGCACGCCGCCGAACTGGCCCGTTCCGCGCACGCGGACGGGATGGACGTCGTCATCGCGCACGGCGGCGACGGCACGGTGAACGAGATCGTCAACGGACTGCTCGGCCCCTCCCCCGATCGTGCTCTCGATCCGTCGCTGCCCCGTCTCGCGGTGGTGCCCGGCGGTTCGGCGAACGTGTTCGCTCGCTCTCTCGGGATCGCGGCGGACCCGATGGAAGCGACCGAACAACTGGTGTCGTTGCTCGCCGAAGGCACGTCCCGCCGGATCGGGCTCGGCCACTGCGACGGGCGCTGGTTCGTGTTCAACGCCGGCCTCGGACTCGACGCCCAGGTCTGCGAAGCGATCGACCTGAGCCGCCTGTCCGGCAAGAAGGTGACGACCGCGCGCTATGTGCGGCACTCGATCACACAGTTCTTCGCCTCGAGACGGATCGAACCCGCACTCACGCTCGAACTGCCCGGCGAGGAACCCGTCACGGGGGTGTACTACGCCTTCGTGTCCAACTCGAGTCCGTGGACGTTTCTCGATACCCGCCCGGTACATACGAATCCGGGCACGTCTTTCGGGACGGGTCTCGGGGTATTCGCGATGGCGACGATGCGGGTCCTGCCGAGCTTGCGTGTCGTCCGGCAGTTGCTCGCCCGGAACGGTGATCCGTCGTCGCCTCATTTGTTGCGCGCAGATGACGTCACGCGCGTGCGCGCACGGTCGACACGCCCGATCGGGCTCCAGGTGGACGGCGACTACCTGGGACTTCGCACCGATGTGGAGTTCGTATCGGTGCCTTCGATACTCGAAGTTGTCGCTCCTGCACAGTGACCGGGAGACGCAAATTCTGTGATTTTTATTACTTCTCGTCTAAACAGGTGTAGAAAGAAGGATTGACGAATGCTTCGCCCCCCTTGTCGGCGTGAGCTTCCACACGGTCGCGGTCCATTCTCTTGACTTCACGCTCGTTCGTGAAAGCATTCACAAGTAACCGCGCGGAAATACTTCGCGCCGCAAGCGTGAACACGCACAGACAATCATCCGGTGCACAGCACCATCGAAGGAGAGTAGAAGCATGGACTGGCGCCACGAAGCCATCTGCCGCGACGAAGATCCGGAGCTGTTCTTCCCGGTAGGTAACAGCGGCCCGGCTCTCGCGCAGATCGCCGATGCCAAGCTCGTGTGCAACCGTTGCCCCGTCACCGCCGAGTGCCTCTCGTGGGCCCTCGAATCCGGTCAGGACGCGGGCGTATGGGGCGGCATGAGCGAAGACGAGCGTCGCGCACTCAAGCGCCGCAACGCCCGCACCCGGGCTCGCACCACGGTCTGACGATCACGACCTGTAACGAAGGCCCGGCCCCCGAGGGGACCGGGCCTTCGTTACGTCGGAAGGCGTTCCGCCCGCCCGACCAGCGTCGTCACGGCGTGGATCAGGCCCCGCCGACCTTGCCGAGCGGAAGTCGCAGGCGCGCATCGGTTCCGCCGGTCTCGTTGGCCGCAAGTTCCAGTGCGCCACCGAGTTCGGCGGCAGCGAGCGTCCGCACGATCTGCAACCCGAGACGATCGGAATCCTCGAGGCGGAAACCTTCGGGAAGTCCCTTGCCCTCGTCCCGGACCACGACGTCGAGCCAGCGGGCGGACCGCTTGGCCATCACGGTCACGGTGCCGTGAACGCCGGGATCGAAGGCATGCTCCACCGCGTTCTGCACGAGTTCGGTCAGCACCATCACGAGTGGGGTCGCCCGATCCGCGGGGAACACCCCGAGGTTGCCTTCTCGTCGCACCTGGATCTGGCTGCCCACGGCCGAGACATCCACGACGATGGGGATCAACTGATCGAAGACTCCGTCGAGGTCGACTTCTTCGTCGACGGACATCGACAGCGCCTCGTGCACCAGCGCGATGGACGTCACCCGGCGCACCGCCTCCCCGAGTGCCTCCTTGGCCTCCACGTTGCCGGTGCGCCGCGCCTGGAGCCTCAACAGTGCCGCGACCGTCTGCAGGTTGTTCTTGACCCGGTGATGGATCTCGCGGATCGTTGCGTCCTTGCTGAGGAGCGCGCGGTCTCGTCGTTTGACCTCGGTGACGTCGCGGATCACCACGGCGGCACCCTCGATGCGGCCACCCGGCGTCAGTACGAGGGCACGGATGAGCACTGTCGCCCCCCGCGCCTCGACCTCCATACGCTGTCCCAGCCGGCCGTGCACCGCACCGCGGAGATACTCGGAGACGTCCTCGCTCTCGAACGGGTCCGTGACGAGACCCCGGGTCGTTTCGACGAGGTCCTGCCCGAGAAGATCGGAATTGAATCCCATCCGGTGGTACGCGGACAGCGCGTTGGGGCTGGCGTAGACGACCCGGCCCTCGCGGTCGAGCCTGATGAAGCCGTCACCGGCACGAGGACTCGACTTGGTGTCGGACCGCGCTTCCGGCGTCGGGAAGGTTCCCTCGCTGATCATCCGGTACAGCGCGTCGGCACACTCGAGGTACGCCGTCTCGAGCGCACTCGCGGAGCGTCGGGACACCCGGGCAGCGTCACGGCTGAGTACGGCGACGACCTTTCCGTCCCACCGCACCGGCACCGCTTGACGCAGATGTATGGAATCGCTGGAGCCGCGACGGACCGTGACGATATCCCCCGACTCGAAAGCCTTTCGCACGTAAGGGTGTTCGTCGGCAGAGACGACAATTCCCACGGCATCCTCGGGGATGACGGTCGAGGCGGTGGTGGGACGGCACTGCGCTACACAGACGATGCCGCCGGGCTCGGCGTCCACCCACAGCAATACGTCCGCGAAGGACAGGTCGGCGAGCAGTTGCCACTCCCCGACGACACGCTGCAGATGATCGACGGCGGCACCGGGAAGATCGGTGTGGGTCGCGAGGAGTGCACTGAGGGTGGACACGGAGGGCGCCTTCTTGTTCAGGAGATGACCGCGATGAGATCGCCCTGCTGGATCACGTCGCCCACCTTCACCCCGACCGAGGTCACGGTGCCGGACGACTCCGCCAGGACCGGTATCTCCATCTTCATCGACTCGAGGATCACCAGGGTGTCGCCTTCCGCGACGACCTGTCCCTCGGTCACGACCACCTCGAAGACCGTGGATACCATCTCGGCCCGTACGTCCTCTGCCATCGAACACCTCATTCCGCGAACCGGACGGTGGACCTGCCGACAGGACCACTCGACCGCACGTGAAACACTGTAATGAAAGAGAAAGGAGATCCAACCATGGGTAAGCGAGGCCGCAAGAAGCGCAGCCGCAAGGGGAACGCCGCCAACCACGGCAAGCGTCCCAACGCCTGACGCTCGCGAAGACACGGAAGGACCGGAAAGCGTGAGCTTTCCGGTCCTTCTGCATTCGGGAGAAGTTCGAGGGTGGAGACCTCAGTGGAGGCTGTCCGGGCCGCGAACCACGACGTTGCGCCGGATTTCCAGCACGAGTCTCTCGCGCAGTCCCGCGGGTGCGTGCTCGCCGCCGCACTTGCGGTTCAGGAGGGATTTGATCTTCTCCTCGATGCCGTAGGCCTCGAGGCAGGCCCCGCAGTCGTCGAGGTGCGTCTGGAGTCTGGCTCGCGCGTCGTCGTCACACTCGGAATCCAGCAACAGATACACGTCCGCAATGACCGCAGAGCAGTCCACCCGCTCGTCGTCTGTCGGCTCGCTCACTGCGAGACTCCCTTCCTGTTCTTGCTCTTGTCGGTCGGATCACCCGCGCCCGGGGCCACGCCCGTCGCGGCGTCGATTGCACCGCCGCGATTGAAGCCGCGCTCACGTGCCACGTCGCCGAGCAGGCCGCGCAGTTGCTTGCGTCCGCGGTGCAGTCGCGACATCACGGTGCCGATGGGAGTGCCCATGATCTCCGCGATGTCCTTGTACGGGAAGCCCTCGACGTCGGCGTAGTACACCGCCATACGGAACTCCTCGGGCAGTTCCTGCAGTGCCGCCTTGATGTCGTCGTCGGGCAGTGTGTCCAGCGCCTCGACCTCGGCCGACCGTAACCCCGTCGACGAATGCTCGGCTGTCGCCGCGAGTTGCCAGTCGGTGATCTCGTCCGTCGGGTACTGCGCGGGTTGCCGCTGTCGTTTCCGGTACGAGTTGATGTACGTGTTCGTCAGGATGCGGTACAGCCAGGCCTTGATGTTCGTGCCTTCGCGGAAAGAAGCGAAGGCGGAAAACGCCTTGATGTACGTCTCCTGGACGAGGTCTTCGGCGTCGGCAGGATTGCGGGTCATCCGCAACGCCGCACCGTAGAGCTGGTCGAGCAGGGGCAATGCCTCACGCTCGAACCGTTCGGCCAGTTGTTCGACAGACTCCTCGACCACACCGATCCCTTCACCGACGTTCTCCGTGAAGGCTACCGGTCCTGTCGTAGCCGGACGGGGCGGGCAAAGGATTGCCAACGGGTCTCCGATCCTCGAACGCAGGCAGTCGCGCCGGGCGGCACGTGCGAAAGAGTCAACACGCCGCATACCGGACTTGTTCCCGACAGCCCGCTCGACACGCAACCGCCGGTGCCTGCTGGCTACGCTTTCGCCGTGACCCTCCGCATCCGTCGTGCAGATTTCTCCGATCCCGGGCTGGCCGCATTCCTCCAGGCCCATCTCGACGAACTCGCCCCGACGGCACCCCCGGAGAGCCGGCACGCCCTCGACCTCTCCGGTCTCCAGCGGCCGGGGGTACGGCTCTGGGTCGGCGAGGGCGATGAGGGCATCGCAGCGACAGGTGCTCTCGCCGCACTCGGCCCAGGGCACGAAGAGCTGAAGTCCATGCGGACGGACCCTCGCCTGAGAGGACAGGGGGTGGGCCGGCTGATGCTGCGCCACCTGCTGGACGACGGCGCTTCCCGGGGTGTCCGGCAGCTCTCACTGGAGACGGGAAGCACGGAGTTCTTCGCTCCGGCGCGCGCACTGTATGCCGGTGCGGGCTTCACCGTCTGTGGACCCTTCGGGGATTACCGGGAGGATCCCCACAGCGTCTTCATGACGTTGCACCTGCCGCTGCGCCCGGGGCCTGCACTCCTGGAGCCGAGTGCGCCCCCGCTGCGTGCACAGCGGGCGCCGCACACCGAGGTGTGCGACGCCCGCTCTCGTCCGTCCCGAACGTCCTGAGCCCCGTCCGGAGGACCGGGGTCAGCTGAAGGCGTTTCTTCCTTCGATCGCGGACGTGACGAGATTGTCCTTCGGAAGGGCGGTGCCCGACGACACGGCCTCCGTCCACACCTCGGTGCTCGCGACCGCGCGAGCCGCCGAATGGCTGATCGCTCACGGCCTGGCTCCCCGGAACACCGAACTGCTGGCGTACTGCCGGAGCCAGCTCGTCGGGCTGCGAACGGACCTGCGGGCGGTGTTCGCCGCCCATGTCGACGGCAGCGTTCCCGACCCGTCGGCCCTCGACGGTATCAACCGGGCACTCACCGCTGTTCCCAGCGCGCTGCTCCTGAGCTATGACGAGACCGTGGGACTGCGCCGGGTGCCGATCCATCCGACGACGCAGATCCTCGAACACGCCATGGTGCAGATCGCCGAGGACGCTGCCGCACTGCTGACCGGCGACAGTGCCGATGCGCTTTCTCGCTGCCCCGCAACCCCGTGCGACCGCTTCCTGCTGCGAACCCACGCACGACGGCACTGGTGCAGTACCCGCTGCGGCGACCGCGTGAGGGCCGCGCGGGCCTATGCGCGCAGATCCCGCGACGACGCAGCAAACACCGGGGCGGCCGCGGCAGAGGCCCTGCGACAGTAGAGGCACTGTTACCTAAGGTGGGCACATGGCCTCGACCTCGACCCCCGCCACCACGCTTCTCACGCGCGAGAATGTGCCCCACCTCGTGCACGAATACCCCCACGATCCCCGGTCGGGCTCATTCGGATCCGAGGCGGTCGACGCGTTGGCGGAGCGTCTCGGTGTGGAACCCGCCCAGATCTTCAAGACCCTCGTGATCGCCCTCCCGGGCGGCAAACTGGGAGTCGCGGTGATCCCCGTCCCCGAGACACTGTCGCTCAAAGCGGCCTCGGCGGCGCTCGGCGGCGGCAAGGCGGCGATGGCCGAGCGCACCGACGCGGAACGCGCGACCGGCTACGTCCTCGGCGGGATCTCCCCGCTCGGACAGCGCAAACGGCTACCGACGGTGATCGACGCGTCGGCGGGACAGTGGGACAAGGTGCTGTGCAGCGCGGGCCGGCGCGGCCTCGAAATCGAACTCGCACCCGCCGATCTGATTCGCCTGACCGGAGCCGTGGTCGCGCCCGTAGCGGCGGGCCGCTGACTGCACCACCCTGCCGCTGAGCGCACGACCTGCCGCTACAGCAGCGCCATCCGGTGCCCGGACCCGTCGTCGGGCACGAGCAGGTCCGGACCGTTGTTGCGCACGCTGTTGACCTTGTCCGACACCCTGCGAATCGCGATCCGCGATACGGCGTCCTCGCTCGGCACGATGAGGTCCGGGTGTCCGAGACTGTCGGGATCGAGCCACGCGTCCCACCGCTCCGGCGGCAGGATCAACGGCATCCGTGGGTGCACATTGCTCAGTTGCGCAACCGAATCCGCAGTCAGGATCGTGGTGCTCACCAACGGTGACGCCTCGGGGTCGCGCGGATCGCGCCACACGGCCCACAAGCCCGCCATACAGATCCGCGAACCGTCGGCGGGCGCCATGAAGTACGGCACCTTCCGGGTCTTTCCGTCCGGCGCCGGTTCGACCTGCCACTCGTACCAGCCGTCCATCGGGACGAGACACCGCTTGTAGCGGAGCGACTGCGCGAACGAGGGCTTGGTCGCCACCGACTCGGACCTGGCATTGATCAGAGGGGCGCTCTTGCCCACTTCCTTCGCGAACGGCGGCACCAGTCCCCAGCGCATCCGCCGGATACGGCGGCGGGCCGGCGCGTCGGAATCCTGGTCGTCGTGCCGGGCCACCACGGTGAGCACGCCAGTGGTGGGAGCGACGTTGTAGTCGGGCACGAAGCCGTCGTCGCCCGTCTCGTCGAGCGCGTCGAGTTCCACCGCGAGGGTCGCCGGATCGGCCGTGGATGCATACCTGCCGCACATGCCGACGAGTGTGGCACCGACCGCCGACACCGCGCACAGCGGACGCGTGCGCGGGTGGGAGTCGATGCCCGGGCGCGCGATGGGCGAAGATGGGTGGGTGAGCCTGTGGAAAGCACCCCGCGCCGTATCCCCCGTCGATGCGTCCGTGACGCTGCCGGGATCCAAATCCATCACCAACCGGGCCCTGGTGCTGGCCGCTCTGGCGGTCGGTCCCTCCACCGTGACCGGAGCGTTGCGCAGTCGCGACACCGACCTGATGATCTCCGCACTCCGGTCCCTCGGTGCGACGATCACCGAGCGTGACGGCGGCACCACCCTGGACGTCGAGCCCGGACCCGTGCGCGCCGGGTCGGTGGAGTGCGGCCTCGCCGGCACGGTCATGCGGTTCCTGCCGCCGGTCGCGGCGCTCGCCGACGGGGACGTGCGCTTCGACGGCGACGAGCAGGCACGGTCGCGGCCCATGGGCACGGTGCTCGACGCACTCCGGGTGCTCGGTGCCGACATCGACGGCGACACCCTGCCCTTCACGGTCCACGGCCACGCCGGGGTCCGCGGCGGCACCGTGACGATCGATGCGTCCGGGTCGTCGCAGTTCGTGTCCGGTCTGCTGCTCTCGGCTGCGAGGTTCGACGAGGGCGTCACCGTGCACCACGACGGCAAGCCCGTTCCGTCCACACCCCACATCGACATGACGGTCGACATGCTCCGGGACGCGGGCGTGCAGGTCGACACCTCGGAGGCGAACACGTGGCGGGTCGAGCCCGGCCCGATCGCCGCCCACGACGTGGTCGTCGAACCGGATCTCTCGAATGCGACCCCGTTCCTCGCCGCCGCCGCGGTCACCGGGGGCACCGTCTCGGTCCCCCACTGGCCGGAGAAGACCACGCAGGCCGGAGACGCCATCCGGGGCATCCTCGAACAAATGGGTGCGACGGTGTCGCTGTCGGACGGCACCTTGACGGTGCGCGGTCCGGCGACGCTGACCGGCATCGACATCGATCTCCGCGACGTCGGCGAACTGACCCCCACGGTCGCGGCGATGGCCGCCCTCGCGTCGACCCCGTCGCGTCTGCGCGGTATCGCCCACCTGCGGGGGCACGAGACGGACCGGCTCGCCGCACTCGCCGCCGAGATCGGACGGCTCGGTGGTACCGCCACCGAGACCGACGACGGACTCGACATCAGGCCCGCCCCGCTGCGCGGCGCCGTGTGGCACTCGTACGCCGACCACCGCATGGCGACCGCCGGAGCCATCCTCGGTCTCGTCGTCGACGGCCTCGAAGTCGAGGACATCGGCACCACCGCGAAGACGCTGCCCGGGTTCGAGGACCTGTGGGCCTCGATGTTGACGGGAGCACGCTCCTGAGCCGCCGGCACTACGACGAGTCCGACGTCCGGGTCCGTCCGGGAAAGAGTTCGAGACCGCGTACCAAGGATCGTCCCGCCCACCTCGACGCGGTGGAGGGCATGGTGTTTTCCGTCGACCGGGGTCGCTGGGGCGTCGTGCTCGGCGGTGACCCGCGCCGGCCCGTCGTCGCGATGCGGGCCCGCGAACTCGGCCGCACCCCGATCGTCGTCGGGGACCGGGTGGGGGTCGTCGGCGACCTGTCCGGACGTCCCGACAGCCTGTCTCGGATCGTGCGGGTCGAGGAACGCACGACGGTGCTGCGCCGCACCGCCGACGACACCGACCCGTTCGAGCGGATCGTGGTGGCGAACGCATCACAGTTGCTGATCGTCGTCGCACTCGCCGATCCGCCACCGCGGACCGGGCTCGTCGAGCGCGCGCTCGTCGCCGCTTTCGCGGGCGGTCTCACACCGATGCTGGGACTGACCAAGAGCGATCTCGCCGACCCCGACGAATTCGCCTCGCAATTCGCCGATCTCGACATTCCGGTGCTCGCCGTCGGCCAGGAGAACGACCTCACCGATCTCACCGAGCGCCTCACCGGCCGGGTCACGGCATTGATCGGCCACTCCGGCGTCGGCAAATCGACCCTCGTGAACCGCCTCGTACCGGACGCCGACCGCGCCACCGGTGTGGTCTCGGGCGTCGGGAAGGGCCGGCACACGTCCACCCAGTCCGTTGCGCTGCCGTTGCCGTCCGGTGGCTGGGTGGTCGACACTCCCGGCATCCGGTCGTTCGGCCTCGCTCACATCCAGCCCGACGACGTCGTCGCCGCCTTCACCGACCTCGCCGCCGCGGTGGCGGACTGTCCGCGTGGTTGCACGCATCTCGGGCCGCCCGCCGACCCGGAGTGCGGTCTCGACACGCTCGAGGGCAAGTCACTGCGACGTGCGATGGCCGTGCGCGAACTGCTCACCTCGCTGGCGTCGAACGACTCCTGGTGACCGGACGAAGCGAACCCCCGGCACCAGGGTGCCGGGGGTTCGATCGTTCGTCCGTGTGGAGAATCAGCGCATACCGAGGATTCTGCGCACGAGACCGCGCTTGCGAGTCCGTTCGATGGTCGTGGCCAGCCCACGCCGGCGGCCGGTGACCGGATCGATCTCGGCCGGGCCACCGAAGCCCCGCTCCGAGGCGGTTTCGGGCGCGGCGTCGCGATCGTCCTTGAGGAACTTGTCGGGCAGCGAGAGCTTGGCGATGGTGCGCCAGGACTTCCAGTACTGCACGGCCAGCGGACCGGTGGTGTACGGCAGGTCGTACTTGTCGCACAACTGCCGGACGCGCACGGCGATCTCCGCATACCGGTTCGACGGCAGATCCGGATAGATATGGTGCTCGATCTGGTAGCTCAGGTTGCCGGTCATGAAGTCCATGATCTTGCCGCCCGAGATGTTCGCGGACCCGAGCATCTGGCGGAGGTACCACTCGGCGTGCGTCTCGTTCTCGACGTCCTGCTTCGTGAACTTCTCCGCACCGTCCGGGAAGTGCCCGCAGAAGATGACGGCGTTGGTCCAGATGTTGCGGACGAAGTTCGCCGTCGCGTTCGCGGTGATCGTGGACTTCCACGACTTGCCGGTCAGAGCCGGGTAGACGACGTAGTCGCGCAGGTCCTGCCGCGCGATCTTCGCCAGCACCTCGGCGCCGTTCTTCTTGGTGACCTCACGGTCGTCGCGACCCTGGATGACCTTGCCGAGCTCGAGCAACTGGATCGCGATGCCGTACTGGAACAGCGACGCCAGGATCGCGTTGTAGGCGATGTTGCCGAGGTAGAACGGCTTCCACCGCTGGTCGCGAGTGACACGGAGCAGCCCGTATCCCACGTCGTCGTCCATGCCGAGGATGTTGGTGAACTTGTGGTGCAGGTGGTTGTGGGTGATCTTCCAGTGCGCCGAGGGGTCGACGTTGTCCCACTCCCAGTTGGCGGAGTGGACCTCGGGATCGTTCATCCAGTCCCACTGCCCGTGCATCACGTTGTGCCCGAGCTCCATGTTCTCGATGATCTTCGACAACGAGAGCATTCCGGTGCCCAGCCACCACAACGCGCGCTTCTTGGAACCGAACAGGACCAAGCGTCCGCCGACCTCGAGACTGCGCTGCAGCCGGATCGTGTTGCGGACGTACCGGGCGTCGCGCTCTCCGCGCGACTCCTCGATATCGCGCCGGATTGCGTCGAGCTCGCGGCCGATGGCCTCGACGTCCGCCTCCGTAAGGTGCGCGTATTCCTTGATGTCCGATATCGCCATGGCGGCTACCCTACCGTAGGTTACGGCTCCGTAGGTTAGCCGATTTCGGACGTGTGATCGGAATCACCCACGGACGGGCGGCGTCGATTACTGCCGATTCCGGCGACGCGCACGTCGCACCGCCACCGTGTGCTCGGCATGCGAGCGCAGCGCGGTCAGCAACCCACGGCGACGTCCCGTGACGGGGTCCTCGGTGAGAGCCGGAAGTGCTGCGGCAGCACGGAGTCGCTCGAACTTACGCTCCGACGACGTCTCCGGCGCATCGTCGGACGTCGCCCGCAGAAGGGTGTCCGGCAACGCCAGTTTGTGGATGGTGCGCAGTGCCAGCATGTACTGCCGTCCGATCGGTCCGGTCGTGTACGGCAGGTCGTACTTGCCGCACAGCGCACGGACCCGGGCCGCGATCTCCCGGTAGCGATTGCTCGGCAGGTCCGGAAAGAGGTGGTGCTCGATCTGGTAGCTGAGGTTGCCGGTCATGAAGTCCATGACCCGGCCACCGGTGATGTTCGCGCTACCGAGCAACTGCCGCAGGTACCACTGACCGCGCGACTCGTCCTCGAACTGCTCGACCGTGAACTTTTCGGCGCCGTCCGGGAAGTGTCCGCAGAAAATCACCAGGTACGCCCAGATATTGCGCACGACATTGGCCGTCAGGTTCGCCGTGAGCGTGCTGCGCCATGCCGGTCCGGTCGCGGCGGGGAACAGCACCAGGTCCTTGAACACCTGGCGGCCGGCCTTCGCCACGAACTCGCGGTCGGGCCCGGACATCCTGGGCCGCGGACCGTCACCGAGTTGTTTCTCCCACGCGATCCGCTGCGCCGTCAGATCGTGCAGCGCGATACCCCACTCGAATGTCAGCGCGAGGACCACGTTCGCGACCGGCTGCAGCAGGTTGATCGGGCGCCACTTCTCGTCGCGAGTCATGCGCAGGATGCCGAATCCGACGTCCTCGTCCATCCCCACGATGTTCGTGTACGTGTGGTGCTCGTAGTTGTGGGCGCGCTTCCAATGAGCGGACGGGCCGGTCTGGTCCCATTCCCACGACGTGGAGTGGATTTCCGGATCGTTCATCCAGTCCCACTGCCCGTGCATCACGTTGTGCCCGAGCTCCATGTTCTCGATGATCTTCGCGAGCGACAACGCGGTCGTGCCGAGCAGCCAGCGTGAGCGCCGCCGCGAGCCGAGCAGCACGATCCGGCCGACGATCTCGAGCGTTCGCTGCAGCCGAATCGTGTTGTGGATGTACCGCGCGTCACGCGGCCCACGCGAATTCTCGACGTCGCGCCGGATGGCATCGAACTCTGTTGCCAAAGCGTCGATATCGGCGTCGGTCAGATGCGCGAACTCGCGGATGTCGGTGATGGCCAAGCGGGGTCCCTCTCGTCGTTCGTGGCTGTGCCCTCAGGCGTCGATGGTGCAGTCTCCGGCAGCGGCAGAGATGCACGTCTGGACTCGCTCGCCCTCACCGTGCTCCTCGCCCGACCGGAGATCTACCACATACCCCTTTTGGAGCGGCACCACACAAGTTTGACAGATACCCATCCGGCAACCGAAGGGCATGAGCGCTCCTGCGCTCTCCCCCGCCTCGAGAACGGTGGTGGCACCGTCGGCGGTCACCGTCTTGCCGGATTTCGCGAACGTGATCGTTCCCCCGGCTCCGGAGGTATCGGCCCGTGTGACCGCGAAGCGCTCGAGATGCACGCGATCTTCGAGGCCCGCCTTCTCCCAGTGAGCGCTGATATCGGCGAGCATCTGCTGCGGTCCGCACGCCCAGGTCTGACGCTCCCGCCAGTCCGGACATACCTCGTCTAGCTGCGACAGGGCGAATTTGCCCTGTTCACGCGTGTATTGCAGGTGGCAGCGGTAGCGGTCGTGTGTGGCGTCGAACTGCTCGAGTTCGGACCGGAACATCACGTCCTCGGCGGTGGGCGCCGAGTGCACATGCACGACGTCGGCAAGGTCGACACCGCGCTCGACTGCACGCCTGTCGAGGGTGCGGAGCATCGACATGACCGGCGTGACGCCGCTGCCGGCCGTCAGGAACAGGATCTTCTGGGGTGGTGGATCAGGAAGAACGAAGTCGCCCTGCGGAGCCGCGAGACGCACGATTGTGCCTTCCGGCACACCACCGACGAGATGGCTCGACAGGAACCCCTCCGGCATCGCCTTCACCGCGATCGAGATGACTTTGTCGGTGCGGATCGGGGTGGAGGTCAGCGAGTACGACCGCCAATGCCACTTGCCGTCGATATGCAGGCCGATGCCGATGTACTGACCGGGCAAGTACCCGAAATCGAATCCCCAGCCCGGCCTGATGACGATGGTTGCAGAGTCGGGGGTCTCGGAACGGACCTCGACGATGCGCCCACGAAGCTCACGCGCCGACCACAACGGGTTGATCAGATGCAGATAATCGTCGGGCAACAATGGGGTCGTGAGTCGCGCGACCGCGCCTCGCACCACGTTGGACAGAGATCGCTCACCCGGTGCGACATCGGCTGCCGGCCTTTCGATCCATTCCTTGAAACCCATCCGACCGGTTCTCCTCACGCTGGGACTACGACCGCGTAGGCTATCAGAGGTTACGGTCCCGTAGGTTACGCGGACGTTCCACCCCCAACGATCCTCGCTCCGGTCCTGCGGAGCAATGTGCGCGGCGCGTGATTCCGGGCTCAGGAAAGCCGGAAACCGGCATCTCTCCGGCCCCCAGAGCAGTTCGGGTCTCAGAGCAGTTCGAGTGTCAGAGCAGTTCGAGTGTCAGAGCAGTTCGAGTGTCAGAGCAGTTCGAGAAGGAACGGCAGTTCCTGGGCCGCGTACCACGCGAGTTCGTGGTCCTCGGCGTCGCCGAGCACGAACTCGGCCTCCTCGTCACCCATGTCCGCCGCGTCGATGACCTCCATCGCACGCGCGACGTCCGCTTCCGCATCCTTCAGGTCCACATGGACGGACGCGATCGCACTCATCGGCACCGAACCGGCGAGCCGGACCACCGCATCGTCGAGGTCGGGCCTAGGAGTTGTCTCGTCGACATCCGCCGCGACCACCACGCGCCGGGTCCCGAACGTCTCCGCCCCGGAATCCTCGGCCGCGAGCAGTCGCAGCGAGGCGCGTGCGGCTTCGCCCATGGCGACCTCGGCGAGTTCGTCGTCGTCACCCGCCGTGTAGGCCTCTCGCAGGGTGGGCGTCACCGAGAACGCGGTGCGCCCTACGGCGTCCAACTCGTTCTCGGCCACGAGACGCTGCAACATCGCGAGCGTCGCCGGTACATAGACACGCGTCACTTCTCACCTACTGGCATCCGACAACTCCTCGAGCGATTCGTGCAGCAGCGACGTGAGCACATGCACGTCGGGCATGGCGTCGCGGTCCGCATTCAAACCGTAGTAGATCTTTCCGTCGTAGGACGTCAGCGCGACACTCAAGGCCTGATTCTTGAGCAACGGCGAGACCGGATACATCCCCACCAGGCGTGCCCCGCCCAGATACAGCGGGTACTGCGGTCCCGGAGCGTTGGTGATCATGACGTTGAACACGCGTTGCGAGAAACTCGACGCGACTCGCGTACCGACGGCGTGCATGGTCGCCGGTGCGAACCCCGACAGCCGCATCATGGACTGCGCCGCCACCCGCCTGCGCTCACGTGCGTACGCTTCGCCGGCGTGCGCGATGTGCGACAGCCGTACGACGGCGTTGGGTTCGCCCACCGGCAGGTCGACGAGGAACGACGACACCTCGCCCTGAGGGTGCACCTGGATCGTCTCGTCGGCTCCCGCGGCGGCATCCACGTAAACCGACATCGGCACCATCGCCCGGACGACCGTGGCCTCGGTCAGCGGTTCGCCGCGCGAGAGCAACCAGTACCGCAGGGCACCCGAGATCACGGCGAGGACAACATCGTTGACGGTGCAGCCGTACCGCGTGCGGATCTTCCGGTACGGCTCGAGATCGGATTCCACGACGGCGAACCGCCGGCTGCGGGAGATCGTCGCGTTCAACGGGGAATCGGGTGCCGACTGCGCCGCGGTACGGGCGAGCCGCCCGATCACATCCACGGTTCCGGTGAGCGTGGACGCGAGGTTTCCGACGGCCGACCGCACGGCCGTCACGCCTTCGCCCGGCCTGGCCACCAGTTCGGCGAGGGCACCGACGAGCAGCGCCGATTCCGACGGTGCCTGCTCCGGCATCCACAACTCTTCGGGTACCTCACGGGGATCGGGGTCCCTGTCGAACAGGACCTGACCGATCTCGAGGGACTTCTCACCGTCCACGAGTGCCGAATGCGATTTGGTGAACACCGCGCACCGGTCGCCGACGAGCCCTTCCACGACGTACATCTCCCACAGCGGACGGGTGCGGTCGAGTGGCCTCGAGATCAGCCGGGCGATGAGGTCGTGCAACTGATCGTCCGATCCCGGCCGCGGGACGGCGGATCTGCGCACGTGGTAGGTGATGTCGAAGTCCCGGTCGTCGATCCACACCGGTCGCGAGAGCCCGAAAGCAACCTCCCGCACCTTCTGCCGGTACCGCGGGACTTCCGCGAGACGCTGTTCGACCAGGCGGAGCACCCGGTCGTAGTGGACGCCTCCCTCGGGCGGCTCGAGAATCGCGAGCGAGCCGATGTGCATCGGCGTGTTGCTCGTCTCCAGGTAGTAGTACGACGCATCCTGCGACGTCATCCGGCTCGTCATTGCGGATAGTCCCCCTCACCCCCGGGTGGCCGGGATCGTCCTGCCGTGCTGTCGAAGAGAACAGCGAGTTCCGCCAGTACGGTGTCGGGACCATCATGGTGGACACCGACCATCCCCGCAGCCACCGCGCCGCGCACATTTCCCGTGAGGTCGTCGACGAACACGCATTCGGCGGGCTCGAGGCCGAGACGCTCTGCGGCGAGCCGGTAGGACGCGGCGTCGGGCTTGGCGACCCCCACGTCCCCCGAGAGGACGACCTCGTCGACCAGCGTTCCAGCGAGGTCGCGCAGCCACTGCCCGTGCGGGCCTCCGGGATCGTTGCTGAGGATCGCGGTGCGCACCCCTTGCCGTCGCAGCGCGGACACCGCCGCCGAGATCGCCTCGGGGTCCGTTCCCGGACCGGCCAGGACGCCCCCGAAATCGAGCACCAATCCGCGCAACATCGCACCACTCTACGGCGGCTGCCGCTCGCGGCGCGTTCCGAGCACACACCCTGCCGGTGTGGCACCATGACTGCGGTTCGTCCTCTCCCGGACCTCGTCGCACCGGCCCCGCGCCGGTACCGTCCATGTCCCGGGAAGGACCCCGTATGACACATCTCCGCACCGGCCGATACGTGCGCCCAGTGCCGCCTTTCGAGCCACCCGCGCAGGAACGGTGCGCGCTGCACCGGTCCCATGCCGCACCCCGCACGTCGCCGCACGACGGGCGGTCGCGGCGCCCGGCCGCGACGCCCCCGTCGCCGGCGCCGCCTCCCGATCCCACTGCCGTCCGGTTCGCCGACACGGCGGTACGCCTCGTCCTCGAGGTGGTCGACGGGCGGCGTCCGGTAGCGCAACTCGCCGCGGTGCTCGAGCCGACACTCGTCACAGCGGTCGTCGCACGACAATCGGACTCCGTGGTGGGTACGGCGGTGCTGCTCCGCATTCGCGTGCACCCGGTCGATGCGGACACTGCCGAATTGTCGGGCATCTACGCCCGGGGCGAGCGGGTCCGCGCGGTGGCGGGCCGGATCGCGCGGAGGACACCCAAGCCCCGAGCGCCACACCCCTGGACGATCACGACCCTGTGGCTCGGATGAGCCACAGGGTCGTGAGTTGGTTCTCGACGGTCAGGACGTCTCGAAGGTCAGCGCCTCTCGAAGATCAGTGCCTCTCGAAGATCAGTGCCGACGGCCGGACTTCGCGTCGCGTCGCGCAGCCGCACGACGTTCCTTGCGGCTGGCAGCAGCCGCGGGAGTCGGCGACGCGCCGTCCCCACCGCTGCGACGCGCCACGTGCGCACGACCGTCCTCGGCGGGGCCGCTGTAGGTCAGGCGACGCTCCCCCTCGTCCAGGCCCTGTGCCCGGAGCACGGCGGGAGCCGGAGCGACCGTCGGCTGTACCGGAGTCCGGGGCGGAGCAGGCTGCCCGACGGGAGGCGCCGTACGCGCCGCCGCTGCGGCGGAGGCCGGTGTCACCGACACTCCGTTACCTGCCGGCTGCGGCTGTGCCGCTTCGACCTTGAGGTTGAACAGGAATCCGACCGACTCCTCCTTCAACCCTTCGAGCATGGCCGTGAACATGTCGAAGCCCTCGCGCTGGTACTCGACGAGCGGGTCGCGCTGCGCCATCGCACGCAGGCCGATGCCCTCCTTGAGGTAGTCCATCTCGTAGAGGTGCTCACGCCACTTGCGGTCCAGCACGGAGAGCAGGACCCGACGCTCGAGTTCGCGCATCGCGTTCTCACCGGCCAGCGACCGGAGCTCGGCCTCACGCCGCTCGTACGCCGCGCGGGCGTCTTCGAGCAGCGCCTCCCGCAGGTCGTTGCGGTCGAGATCCTCGTTCTCGGCGATCAGTGTCTTGTAGTCGATACCGACCGGGTAGAGCGTCTTCAACGCGGTCCACAGCTGCTCGAGATCCCAGTCCTCGACGTAGCCGTCGGCAGTCGCGCCGTCGACGTAGGCGCTGACCACGTCGGTGAGCATGTGCTGCACCTGGCCTTCGAGGTCCTCGCCGCGGAGGATGCGGCGGCGCTCCGCGTAGATGACGGTGCGCTGCTGGTTCATCACCTCGTCGTACTTGAGGACGTTCTTGCGGATCTCGTAGTTCTGCTGCTCGACCTGCGTCTGCGCGCTCTTGATGGCCTTCGAGACCATCTTCGCCTCGATCGGCACGTCGTCGGGCAGGTTGAGCCGGGTCATGATCGACTCGAGCGCGGCGCCGTTGAAGCGCCGCATCAACTCGTCGCCGAGCGAGAGGTAGAAGCGGGACTCGCCGGGATCACCCTGACGGCCGGAACGGCCGCGCAACTGATTGTCGATACGGCGGGATTCGTGGCGCTCGGTGCCCAGCACGTACAGGCCGCCGGCCTCACGCACGCGTTCCGCGTCTTCCTTGACCTGCTGCTGCACCGCGGCGAGGGTCTCGTCCCAGGCGGCCTCGTACTCCTCCGAGGTCTCGACGGGATCGAGACCGCGCTTGCGCAGCAGCGTGTCGGTGATGATGTCGGGGTTGCCGCCGAGCACGACGTCGGTACCACGACCGGCCATGTTGGTCGCGACGGTCACCGCACCGGTGCGCCCGGCCTCCGCGATGATCTGCGCTTCCTTCTCGTGGAACTTCGCGTTGAGGACGTTGTGGGGGACGCCCCGCTTGGTGAACTGCCGCGACAGGTACTCCGAACGTTCGACGCTCGTCGTACCGATCAGGACCGGCTGGCCCTTCTCGTGCCGTTCGACGACGTCGTCGACGACGGCCGCGAACTTCGCTTCTTCCGTCTTGTAGATCAGGTCGCCCTGGTCCACGCGGACCATCGGCCGGTTCGTCGGAATCGGGATGACGCCGAGGTCGTAGATCTGGTGCAGCTCGGCGGCCTCGGTCTCGGCGGTACCGGTCATACCCGAGAGCTTGTCGTAGAGGCGGAAGTAGTTCTGCAGCGTGATCGTGGCGAGGGTCTGGTTCTCGGCCTTGATCTCGACGTGTTCCTTGGCCTCGATCGACTGGTGCATGCCCTCGTTGTAGCGACGGCCCGAGAGCACACGGCCGGTGAACTCGTCGACGATGACGACCTCGCCGTCGCGGACGATGTAGTCCTTGTCCTTGGTGTAGAGCTCCTTGGCCTTGATGGCGTTGTTCAGGTAGCTCACCAGCGGCGAATTCGCCGCCTCGTACAGGTTGTCGATGCCGAGCTGGTCCTCGACGAATTCGACGCCCGCCTCGTGCACGCCGACCGTGCGCTTACGGATGTCGACCTCGTAGTGGACGTCCTTCTTCAACAGCGGCGCGATCCGCGCGAACTCGGCGTACCACTTGCTCGACGCGTCCGCGGGGCCCGAGATGATGAGCGGCGTACGCGCTTCGTCGATGAGGATCGAGTCGACCTCGTCGACGATCGCGTAGTTGTGGCCGCGCTGCACGAGGTCGTCGAGCGAGTGCGTCATGTTGTCGCGCAGGTAGTCGAAGCCGAACTCGTTGTTCGTGCCGTACGTGATGTCGGCGTTGTAGGCCGCGCGGCGCTGGGCCGGGGTCATGCCGGACAGGATCACGTCGGTCTCGAGTCCGAGGAAGCGGTGCACACGCCCCATCCACTCGGAGTCACGCTTGGCGAGGTAGTCGTTGACCGTCACGACATGCACGCCGTCGCTCGAGATCGCGTTGAGGTACGCGGGCAGTACACAGGTCAGGGTCTTGCCCTCACCGGTCTTCATCTCGGCGATGTTGCCGAAGTGCAGGGCTGCGCCACCCATGATCTGGACGCCGTAGTGCTTCTGGCCGAGCACGCGGAACGATGCCTCGCGCGCGGTGGCGAAGGCCTCGGGAAGCAACTCGTCGAGCGATTCCCCGTCCTGGTAGCGGTGACGGAACTCGTCCGTCTTGGCCCGCAGTTCGGCGTCGGTCAGGGCCTCGAACTCCGGGGCGAGGGATTCGACATGCTCGGAGATGTGCTTGAGCCGCTTGACCATGCGACCTTCACCGATCCGGAGCAGCTTCGTCAGCGACAGCACTGGTGTGTTCGTCCTCAATCTCGGGTACCTGCACGGACAAGAAAATCCGGCCGAGGCCTTGCGGACCCCGGCCGGATTCCATGGTAGGCGTTCTACCGGAGTTGCTGCGACGGTGTTGCGCCGCGACCGCTCCGGGTACTGCTCACACGAGCTTGATCAGACCGTAGTCGAAGGCATGACGCCGATACACCACGGACGGCTTGTCGGTCTCCTTGTCGTGGAACAGATAGAAGTCGTGCCCGACCAGTTCCATCTCGTAGAGAGCGTCGTCGACGGTCATCGGCTCGGCCTTGTGCTCCTTGACGCGGACGATCCTGCCGGGACCCTCGGGTTCCTGGTCCTGGCCGTCGAGCGAGAGATCCGGCGAGATCGCCAGATCGTCGTCCTGGGCGAGGCTCGCAGTGGCTTCGGCCACGGAGACCGGGGTCTTCTCCCCGTACGAGACCTTCCGACGTTCCTTCGTTCGCCGCAGACGGGATTCGAGCTTGGCGATCACCGACTCGAATGCCGCATAGAAGCTGTCCGCGGAGGCTTCCGCGCGAGCGACCGGTCCCTTGCCGCGTGCCGTGATCTCGACCCGCTGACAGCTCTTCTTCTGACGACGGTTGCGCTCGTGCTGCAACTCCACGTCGAAGTGGAAAATCGTCGGATCGAACCGTTCGATTCGAGCAATTTTCTCGGACACGTAGATCCGGAAGTGATCCGGCACCTCTACGTTGCGGCCTTTCACGACGATCTCGGCCTGGGGGCCTTCCGTGGTGGCATCTGCCTCAGCAACGGAAACCTGGGTCTTCGAAGGGGTCGTCACAAGTACCTCCCGAGTATCGGCCGGCACCGACTGCGCGCCAGCATGTCGATGAGCGCGAAGCGCTCGCCCGGAAGCAGAAGAATGGGTAGTTACACCCTTCTACCTTTATGTTTCCGGGTCTGATGGCGACGGTAGTCGGTATCCGGGACGCATGCCACCCTTGCGGTCCAATTCACCTTTTTCGACACCCGCCGTTACCCCGGCAGCCTCATGCGTGTGCTATCACGAGCACGCCCGCGGGTTGAAAACCCGCCTCGCGCAACACCCGGATCGACTCCGCAGCGGTGGCTCCGGTGGTGACGATGTCGTCGACCACCAGCACCTGTCTCGCGCGGGGGACACCCGACTCCCGGACCCGGATCCGACCCGCGAGATTGCGGCGCCGCTCCACTGCGGACAGGCCCACCGAATCGCGGACACCCCGAGCGGGAACGAGCAATGGATGCACGGACAGACTCGGGTCGTGGCCGGCCGCGACACGCGCGGTACGGGTCACCGGATCGCCGCCGCGTGAGCGCGCCGCCCGCGCGCGGGTCGGCGCCGGCACCACGGTGATCGGGCCGGGCACCAGTTCGCCCCATCGCCGCAAACGTGCCACCGCCACCGCCCAGGAGAGTCCGAGCGGCACGGCGAGATCCCGACGGCCGCGCTCCTTCGCGGCGACCACCGCACGTCTGCGAGGGCCCGAGTACGGGCCCAGACTCCACACGGGCACGCCGGGGTCTCCGCGCAGCCGAACGGGCGCGGGCGGATCGTTCAGCGCCCGCGCGCACGCGTGGCACCACGCTGTCGCGGGCGCGCCGCACCCGCCACAGGCGAGCGGGAGCACGAGGTCGAGAAGCGACGACAGCACCCGCGCAGTGTGACGTATCGCACCGACACCACCGGCAGACCGGAGATCAGCCGGGCAACACCGGAATCGCGGTCAGTCCGGCCAGTCCCGGAACTTCCCGCCAGTAGCGGTCGTCGGCAGGGTCTCGATTGTTGAGCTGGAACACCGCGCGCGAATCGGCGACGAACTCGGCGGTGGTGGAGGCCTCGACAGCGATCACCGGTGGCGTCAGGTTACGGCTCGGCAGTGCATCCATCCGGGAGCCGTCGACTGCGATCTGCACGACCGGCATGTCCGAGGCTGCCCGCGAGACCACCACGGTGTCGGGGGTGCTCCAGTCGAGCGAGAGCGCCGGGCCGCCGAGCCCGAACCCGATCTCCCGCGGATTGGTGAGCGAGAACTCACTGTTGGGCGTCTGCACGACGGTCGCGACGTACACGCGTCCGTCGATGATGAGGGCGGCGCGCACCCCGTCGCGCGACAGCCGGAGCTCCGTGATCCGCCCGCCTACCGCGCGGAGTGCGCCGGCTTCGACCCCCACGACGGTCACTCGGCCGGTTCCCGGTTCGCGAACGGCTCTGACCACCGCCATGCCGTTCACCGCTGCCCAGACCGAGGTGTCGTCCGGAGACCAGGTGGGACGGGTGATCGACTGCCCGTCGACCGCGGGCTCGGCCACGTCGGCGCCGTACGCACCGACGATCAGCTGGGTGGTGGGCTCGGGCGCGACTCCCCCGGTCTCGGCGACCGCCGCCACGAGTTCACCGTCGCGCGACAGGGCGATCGACTGGAGGTTGCCGGCGGACCCGAAAAATCCGGGCACGGGGGTCACGCCCGTCTCGGCGACACCCACCAGCCCGCCGCGCAACAGCGCATGCAGGCCGATGGTGGCGCTGGATGTGGCGAGCGGGTTCATCGACGCCACGTCGGCGGTCGTCCAGCCGTTGGGGAATCGTTCGTCGAGGGGCTGGTGATCTGCCAGCAGCACGTACGGTCCCGAGATGTCGGCATTGGCGAGCGTCCACACGACCTGCGCGGCGAGAAGCTCCCGGTCTTCCTTGCTCATCGACCCGATGCCCTGGAAGTCGACGCGGATGCCGCCGAGACCGACGCCGACCTGGCCGGTCCGGCCGTCCGCTTTGGTGGCGGGACCGATCACGTTGACGCCTTCGAGGAGGTTGCGCACCGCGGGTGCCAGGGACGCCTTCGGCCCCTCCACCAGCAACCCGATCAGCTGGGCCGCGGTTTGTTCCGGAGTCCCGGTGATCCATCGCGGATCCGGAACGACCGTCTCCCCGGAGGGTTCGACGAAGTACAGCGAGCGCCGCTCGTAGCTGTTGAGGAATCGGGGACGGTCCATGATGACCCCGTCGGGCATCTCGTCGATCCGCCATTCACCGTCGGTCCGCACCAGCGTGAACTTCGCTTCGAAGTCGCCGTCGGCGGCCCGGTAGACGCCGCCCTGTTCGAGGTAGCCGACGATGTTGGCGCGGACCACGTACGTCGCGCGATCGCTGTTGCGGCTCTCGGCGAGGACGTCGACCTTGTCGACGATCGTCGCGCTGGCCGCGTCGTCCCAGTTCGCGGACATCTCGGCAGTGACGAACTGCCGGGCCGCGACGTGCCGGTTCGTGGGTTCGGTGCTGGCCTGCAGGAAGTCGCGGAGAAGCAGATCGGGTTCGCGTCCTGGGACGGGCGCGGCGACCTCGGTGGTCGCGGGCGTGGGATCGATGGTGCCGATCGCCTGCGGAGACGAGGAATCGGGCAGGGTCGCGCAGCCCGAGAGAACCAGTGCCACCACGCTCATCACGACGGTGAGCGCGGCCCGGATGCGTGCGGTGCGGGTCATGTCGGCGCTCCTTCCGAGGACGGGGGCGTCGGGTTCTCCGCGGGGCCCTGCGGAGAGTCCGGCGCGTCCGGCAACGCGGGGGCAGCCGAACTGCTCTCCCCCGGTTCGGCGGGCGAATGCGGCGGCTTGCCCTGTACCGCGTGGGCGGCACCCGGTACGAGCGGGACGGGGCTGCGGCCGACCTTCCGGCCTCGCTCGCGCGGCAGCGTCAGCCGGAAGCTCGCGCCCCGGCCGGGCTCGCCCCACGCCTCCAGTTTTCCATTGTGCAGATTGGCGTCCTCCACGCTGATCGCCAGGCCCAGGCCGGTGCCACCGGAACGGCGCACCCGGGACGGATCGGAGCGCCAGAAACGGTTGAACACCAGCTTCTCCTCGCCCGGGCGCAGCCCGATGCCCTGGTCGCGGACGACGAACGCCACCGCGTTCTCGTCGGCGCGCAGACGCAGCAGGATCGGTTTGCCCTCGCCGTGGTCGATCGCATTGGCGAGCAGGTTTCGCAGGATCCGCTCCACGCGACGCGGATCGACCTCGGCCTCGACGGGCTCGTCGGGCAGATCGACGATCAACTCGGTCGCCGTTTCGCGGGCAAGATGGCGCACCGTGGACACCGCGGCCCGCGCGCACATCCGCACGTCGAGGCGCTCCGACGCGAGTTCTGCGACACCCGCGTCGTGGCGGCTGATTTCGAGGAGGTCGCCCAGCAAGCCTTCGAAGCGGTCGAGTTCGGCGACGAGCAACTCGGACGCGCGCTTGAGTGACGGATCCAGCTCGTCGCTGCCGTCGTGGATCAGATCCGCCGCCATCCGGACCGTGGTGAGCGGGGTGCGTAGCTCGTGGCTGACGTCGGAGGTGAACCGCTTCTGGAGGTTGCCGTACTCCTCGAGCTGGGTGATCTGCCGCGACAGGCTCTCGGCCATTTCGTTGAACGACATGGCGAGACGCGCCATGTCGTCCTCGCCTCGGACCGGCATGCGTTCCTTGAGGCGGCCGTCGGCGAAGCGCACCGCGATCCGGGAGGCGGAGCGGATCGGCAGGACCACCTGGCGCGCGACGATCATCGAGATCGCGGCGAGCAGCACGAGCAGCACCCCCGCGCCGACTACGAGCGTGCCCCGCACGAGCGCGAGTGTGCGTTCCTCACCGCCGAGGGGGAACAACAGATAGAGCTCGAGGGTGGAAATGGCAGAGTCCGTGGGACTGCCGATGATCAGCACCGGACCGGTGTATCCGTTGGGGTTCGAGACCGTCGCGAACTGGTACGCGACCTGCCCGTTCTGCACGAACGCGCGCAGGTTCTGCGGGATCTGTTCGGCCGGGCCGCTCGCGGTCGGCGCGCGCGGGCCGTCGCCGGGGACGATGAGTACCGGGTCGAAGGTGCCGGCGACGCCGGTGTCCTGGCCACCGTCGCTACCGCGGCTGGTGAGAGTCGCTGCGGCGCCGTCGAGCCGGACCGCCAGCGAGCCGGAGTCGTCGGCTCCCGCGAGTTGGCCCTCGACCAGCGCGCGGGAGCGTTCCATCTCCTCGGTCGCGGCGTCGATCTTGACTTCCAGCAGCCGGTCGGTGATCTGGCTGATGAGAACCACGCCGAGCACGAGCATCACGATCAGCGACAGGGTGAGAGTCGATACGACGACCCGCAATTGGAGCGATCGTCGCCAGGTGTGCGCGAGCCTGCTGCTCATGGCCCGCGACCACCTTACGAGCGGCAGCGATCTTCGTGCGATTCGCCGCCGCAGACGGAGACCACGGGTCACGGCGGTCCGGCCTTGTAGCCGACCCCCCGCACCGTCAGCACCGCTTCGGGATTCTCGGGATCCTTCTCGACCTTCGCCCGCAGGCGCTGGACGTGAACGTTCACCAGACGGGTGTCGGCTGCGTGGCGGTAGCCCCAGACCTGTTCCAGGAGAACCTCGCGGGTGAACACCTGGCGCGGCTTGCGCGCGAGGGCCACCAGCAGATCGAATTCGAGCGGGGTGAGCGAGATCAATTCGTCCCCGCGGGTGACCTTGTGCGCCGGAACGTCGATCGAGATGTCGCCGATGGACAGGACTTCGGCCGGTTCCTGCTCGGTGCGACGCAACCGCGCGCGCACCCTGGCGACCAGTTCCTTCGGCTTAAACGGCTTGACCATGTAGTCGTCGGCACCGGACTCGAGTCCGAGAACCACGTCGACGGTGTCGGATTTGGCAGTGAGCATCACGATGGGCACACCCGAGTCGGCGCGGAGCACACGGCAGACGTCGATGCCGTTCATGCCCGGAAGCATGAGATCGAGCAACACGAGGTCGGGGCGGATCTCACGCACGGCACCGAGCGCCTGCGTGCCGTCGCCCACCACGAAAGGCTCGAATCCTTCGCCGCGCAGCACGATTGTGAGCATTTCGGCGAGTGCTGCATCGTCATCGACTACCAGAATCCTCGGCTTCATAACCTCTATCGTGTCACCCCTTCACCTTCGCGAAGCAGATTTGAGATGCGAACGGCGAGTTGTTGCGCATCGGGCTCGGCGCCCGCCACCATCCACCGTGACATCCAGTGCCGCTGTGCCAGGCCGTCGTACACCTCTCCGGTCCGGTGCTGGAGGTCGCCGTCGCGTTCGTACGCGTCGCGTTCCCGGGCCGCGTCGGACTCGGCGCGGCTTCTCGCCCGTTCCGCGGCCAACGCGACGGGCACTCGCAACAAAACCTGCAGGTCGGGCACGGGCAGCGCGAACCGCTCGTACTCGAGGTGCTCTATCCAGTCGACGGACGACCCCGCGGCGTCTTCGTGGTGCCGAGCGGCCGTGTACGCCGCGTTGGAGGCGACATAACGATCGAGGAGCACGATGTCGTTGGCGGCGAGCAATTTCCGCAGTTCGTCGGCGGCGTCGCGGCGATCGAGTGCCCACAGCAACGCCATCGCTTCGACACTCGAGGCGGTGTCGCCGTGCTGCCCGCGCAGCGCCTCGGCGCCCAGATCAGCGTGGATGGACCGGCCGTACCGGGGAAACGCGAGCGTTGCCACACGCGCTCCCTCGGCACGCCACGCCTCGACGAGGCCGGCGGACAACGTCCGTTTTCCGGCCCCGTCGAGACCCTCGACGACAATCAGACCACCCATGCTGCTGCGTTTCTCGCCGTCGATCCCGGAATCAGTAGCGGTAGTGCTCGGACTTGTACGGGCCCTCGACGTCCACGCCGATGTACTCGGCCTGTTCCTTGGTCAGCTTCGTCAGCTTGCCGCCGAGCGCCTCGACGTGGATCTTGGCGACCTTCTCGTCGAGGTGCTTGGGAAGGCGGTAGACCTCGTTGTCGTACTCGTCCGGCTTCGTCCACAGTTCGATCTGCGCGATGACCTGGTTCGCGAAGGAGTTGCTCATCACGAACGACGGGTGGCCCGTCGCGTTGCCGAGGTTGAGCAGACGTCCTTCGGACAGCACGATGATCGAATGTCCGTCGGCGAAGGTGAACTCGTCGACCTGCGGCTTGATGTTGATCCGCGTGACGTCGGCGGACCGCTCGAGGCCGGCCATGTCGATCTCGTTGTCGAAGTGGCCGATGTTGCCGAGGATCGCCTGGTGCTTCATCGCCTTCATGTTCTCGAAGGTGATGATGTCCTTGTTGCCGGTCGACGTGATGACGATGTCGGCCTGGCCGATGAAGTCCTCGACGGTCACGACGTCGTAGCCGTCCATGAGCGCCTGGAGCGCGTTGATCGGGTCGATCTCGGTGATCGACACGCGGGCGCCCTGGCCGCGGAGCGCCTCGGCGCAACCCTTGCCCACGTCGCCGTAACCGCAGACCAGCGCGGTCTTGCCGCCGATGAGCACGTCGGTGCCGCGGTTGATGCCGTCGAGCAGCGAGTGCCGCGTGCCGTACTTGTTGTCGAACTTGCTCTTGGTGACGGAGTCGTTGACGTTGATCGCGGGGAACGTCAGTTCACCGGCTGCCGCGAGCTGGTAGAGCCGCAGCACACCGGTGGTGGTCTCCTCGGTGACACCCTGCACCGAGGCGGCGATCGCGGACCACTTGCCGGCGTCGGCTTCGAGCGAGTTGCGCAGCAACTGCAGGAAGACCTTGTACTCGGCGGAGTCGTGCTCCTCGTCGACGGGCGGGACCACGCCGGCCTTCTCGAACTGCGCGCCCTTGAGCACGAGCATCGTGGCGTCGCCACCGTCGTCGAGAATCATGTTGGCGGGTTCCCCGGGCCAGGTGAGCATCTGCTCGGCGGCCCACCAGTACTCCTCGAGGGACTCGCCCTTCCACGCGAACACCGGGACGCCCTTGGGCTCTTCCGGGGTGCCGTGCGGTCCCACGACGATCGCGGCCGCGGCGTGATCCTGGGTGGAGAAGATGTTGCACGAGGCCCAGCGGACCTGAGCGCCGAGCGACACGAGCGTCTCGATCAGCACTGCGGTCTGCACCGTCATGTGCAGCGAGCCCGAGATGCGCGCGCCCTTGAGCGGCTGCACTTCGGCGTATTCGCGACGCAACGACATCAGCCCCGGCATCTCGTGTTCCGCGAGGCGGATCTCCTTGCGCCCGAACTCGGCGAGGGACAGATCGGCGACCTTGAAATCGAGACCGTTGATCCGGTCGGCGACGAGCGTTGTGTCAGACACGTGTAGATGCCTCTTCCTGTCGGCAGACAATTCTTCGAACAAAGCAGTTGCATCCAGGCTATACAACCTGCGGCGTCACGGTACGCCCGGTACGAGCGGCCCGGTGGCCGTCAGCCCGTGAGTGCGGCCTTTTCGACGAAGGGAACGAGCAGGTCGGCGAGGTCGGCAGCGACATCGTTGCCCGATTCCGGCGGCATGGAGATGAAGCTGAGCGCGACACGCACGATGGCGCGGGCCAGGATGCCGGCGTCGGTACCGGACGCCGAGACCCAACTGTGCTCGAAGGTGTCCGCCAGCCGGACCGAGCCCCGCTCGAGGATCGGCGCGACATCGGTGGTGATCAGGCGCAACAGGTCGGGCTTGGCGTCGCCGTCGAGCAGCGACCGCACCAGCGGGTCGGCCGCCGACGCCGCGAAGAACGACGTGAATCCTCCGACGAGAGCGGCCCGCGCGTCCCCGACGTGCGCATATACCGAGTCGGCGACGGCCTCGGTGAACTCGTCCACCAGGCGCAGCGCATATCCCTGCGCGAGCCCCTGGCGCGACGAGAACTCCTTGTACAGCGTCTGCCTGCTGATTCCCGCGGCGCGCGCAACGTCACTCATGGTGACGGCGGACCAGTCCCGGTCGGCGAGCAGATCCCGCATCGCGTCAAGAATCGTCGAACGCAGAAGGACCCGGCTCGCCTCGTGGAACAGCACTCGTGCGGAGGCCGCGGTCGCAGCACTACCGACCCCGTTCCCGGGTTGCGTCCTCGCCATGGCCGTGACGCTCTCACGGCTCCGCGTGCGCGTCAAAGCCGAGCGGGAGGTCCCGGTGACCGCTGTTCATCGGCGGACGATCTCGACCATTTCGAAGTCGGCCTTGGCCGCCCCGCAGTCGGGGCACGACCAGTCGTCGTCGATGTCCTCCCAGCGCGTGCCCGGCTCGATGCCTTCGTCGGGCCAGCCCAGCTTCTCGTCGTACTCGAAACCGCAGACCACGCAACGGAACAGCCGGAACTCGGTGCTCATCGCGCAGCCTCCTCGAAATCGATCTTCTCCCGGACCCCACAGTCGGGGCAGCACCAGTCGTCGGGGAGGACGTCCCAGGTAGTGCCGGCGGGAAATCCCTCGCGGGGAGCGCCGAGCGCTTCGTCGTAGACGAAATCGCACACCGGGCAGCGGTACGCAGTCATCTGGGATCAGTTTCCTTCCTGATCGGCGGCGCCGTAGCGGGCGAGGATCGCCTCGCGCTTGCTCGGCTGGATGTTCACGCGCGTGATGTCGCCGTCGTAGTGGTCGAGCACCCGGTGGTCCATGACCTTGCGCCACAGCGGCGGGATGTAGGCGAGCCCGATCATCGTGGCGTAGCCCGCCGGCAGGTTCGGCGACATCTCCATGCTCCGCAGGGTCTGGTAGCGGCGCGTGGGGTTGGCGTGATGGTCGCTGTGCCGCTGCAGGTGGTAGAGGAAGATGTTGGTCACGAGGTGGTCGCTGTTCCAGCTGTGTGCGGGGCTGCACCGTTCGTACCGGCCGTTGGCGGTGCGCTGCCGGAGCAGACCGTAGTGCTCGAGGTAGTTGACGGCTTCGAGCAGTGCGAAGCCGAAGACCGCCTGGAGCAGCAGATACGGCGCGATCTCGAGTCCGAACACGGCGATGAGTCCGCCGAAGAGCACCACCGAGAGTGCCCACGCGCTCAGCACGTCGTTCCGCAGGCTCCACACGGGTTTGCCGAGTCGCTCGAGGCGGGCCCGTTCGAGCTGCCACGCCGAGCGCACGCTGCCGATGACCGTCCGCGGGAGGAAGGCCCAGAAGCTCTCCCCGAAGCGAGCGGATGCCGGGTCCTCCGGCGTCGCGACGCGTACGTGGTGTCCTCGGTTGTGCTCGATGTAGAAGTGGCCGTAGAACGATTGCGCGAGGGCGATTCTGGACAGGCGCCGCTCCAACTCGACCTTCTTGTGGCCCATTTCGTGCGCGGTGTTGATACCGATCCCGGCGACGACACCCAAGGAGACGGCGAGGCCGATCTTCGACACGACACCGAGACCGCCGTCGATGCCGAGCCACGAGAGATTGTCGGCCGACCAGAGATAGCAGGCGAATACGAGGCTGGCGAATTGGAACGGCAGGTAGATGTAGGTGCAGTACCGGTAGTAGCGGTCGTTCTCTAGTGCTTCGACGAGTTCGTCCGGTGGGTTCTCGCCGTCGGGTCCGACGAACAGGTCGAGGGTCGGGACCATCACGTAGACCAGCAACGGGCCGATCCACCACAGCGCCGGAGTCACCGCCTGCCAGCCCATCGAGTTCCCTGCCCAGATGAGCGCGGTGGCGAGGAAGAGGGCGGTGGGCGGGACGAGGCCGAGCAGCCACAGTCTCTTCTTGCGGTCACGCCATTGCAGGTCCGGGGTGTCCCGTGGTCCCGCCGCCGAGTCCGTACTCATGCCGATCTCCTCGTCGCTCGGTGGCCGCCGCGGCCACCCCATCGCATAAGTGATGTGTATCACTACGAGGTGGACTATAGGGCGTCTGGCGTCAGAGGTCTAGACATTCGTCCCATTTTGTAAAGAGTCCTGGCGCAGCGCCGAGCGCCAGGGTGACATTTCGGTGGACGGCGAGCGACATGCCGACCGGTCCGGAGGGGACTCAGCGGAGGGCGTCGTCGCGCAGATCCCCGAGGCGCGCACGGAACACCTGTGCGCCGTCAGTGCGGCCGCGCACGACCGACTCCGGATCGGAATGCGACAGCCACACCGAATCACCGGAATCCAGGTCAACGGTGCTGCCACCGCAGTCGACGCTCACCGCCCCGTTCGTGCACAGCAGGATCTGCGGGCCGCCGGGGGCGAGCACGGCCTCGTCGCCCGGGCCGAGTTCCACGCGCGACAACCCGAATTCCGGCGCCGGCGTGGCGTACCGCCACTCGAACGGCCCGGCGGGTTCTGCGCCCAGGATCGGGACGGATGCCGCACCGAAATCGAGAACGCGCAGCAACTCCGGCACGTCGACGTGCTTGGGCGTCAACCCGCCGCGGAGCACGTTGTCCGAGTTCGCCATGATCTCCACACCCATACCGTGCAGGTAGGCGTGCAGGTTGCCGGCCGCGAGGTAGAGGCCGTCACCGGGCTCGAGAGTGATCCGGTTGAGCAGCAACGACGCCAGCACCCCGGCGTCGCCCGGGTAGAACTCGGCGAGTTGGAGCGTGGTGCGCACCTCCTCGACGAACTCCCGCCCGTTCTCGGGTCCGGTCAGGTACGCGACGCACCCGTCGAGCACCCGGGGCAGGAGCGCCAGCAGCGCCGTGGGCGGCAGGGTGATCCACGTGGTGAACAACGCCCGCAGGCCGCCGGAATCGGGTTGCCCGGCAAGCAAGCCGAGATACGGCTCGAGTTCGGGCACGTGCAACGCCTCGAGGAGAGCGACGGTGCGGTGCGCGTCACGGAACCCCGCGAGCGCCTCGAAGCGGGTCAGGGCGACCACCAGTTCGGGCTTGTGGCTCGCGTCCTTGTAGTTGCGGATCGGCGAGTCGATCGGCAGACCCAGGGCTTCTTCGCGAGCGAAACCCTCGGCCGCCTGCCGGGCGCTCGGGTGCGCCTGCAACGACAACGGTTCCTCGGCTGCGAGCAGTTTGAGCAGGAACGGCAACCGGCCGCCGAACCGCTCGACGGTGGGAGATCCCAGATGACCGTGCGGGTCGGAATCGAGCACCTCGAGCAGTGAGACCGTGCCGTCGGTGGGGAGGACCACCCGCGCGGGGTCCGCCGGGTGGGCTCCGAGCCAGAGTTCGGCCTCGGGATGGTCCGACGGCACCTTCCGGCCGCAGAGCGTCGCGATCGCGGTGCGCGACCCCCACGCGTACGAGCGCACCGCCCCCTCGAGTGAATGCACTATCGGCCCCCGGCCAGTCTCAGATACGCCGCTGCCATTTCGATTCGCACCATCAGCACCGCAATCTGTTCGAGCACGGGAGGAACGGTGTCGGATTCGAATTCGCCGACCACCGACACCAGTTCGGCGTCGGGTAGCGCAGCGATGCGGCGTTGTGCAGCAAACCGGTCGGCGTCCGTGCTCAACACGAACACTCGTGCGGGTGGCAGCGGAGCGGGCCCGTCCAGTTCCTCGTCGTGGAACAACGGATCGTAATGTTCGCCGGCGGCCGTGAGGACCTCGATGAGCCGGTCCCGCGCGACCAGCACGTCGGCCACCGCCGCCGCGGAGGTCACGACACCTGCGCTCTGCAACAACGACTCCGACGCATGTCGTGCCAGCGCCAGCGTTGCGGGCCGGTCCCCGGCAAGGATCACCCGGCGCGACTGCATCCGTACCGCGAGGGACTTCGCGGGGTTGTGGAACACCTCGTTCGACGGATGGTCGCGCAGCGCCTCCTGGTCGACCGCGTCGGCGAGTCGGGCGAGGTCCACCCCCGCAGCGTCCCCGCGCAACACGTCGCGCATGACCGCGAGTACCGCGTAGAACACGGCGACGTGCCGGGCCAGCGCGAATCGCGTCGGCACCTGCACCCGAGGCGGCAGGAGCACCGCCCGGCCGGCGGTCACTGCCCGCACCGGTCCTTCGTCGGGCGCGTCGACGATCACTTCCGCGCTGCGCCGCAGTGCGGCATCGATGGATCCGGCGAGCGCCGGATCGCCGGCGTCGTTCCCGGCCACCACGACGACATCGAGCGCACCCACCCACGGAGGTGTCTCCGAGGCCTGCACCAGCGGGGTCGCCGAATGCTCTGCGAACAGCGACAGCACGAGATCGGCCGCCCGGCTCGAGCGCGAGTCGGTGCCCACGAACACGATGCTGCGCGGACGAACGTCGACGAGGCTGTCGAGAGCCCGTTCGTCGACGGCGGTTGCCACCGCACGGATCTGCGCCCCGCCGAGCGCGGCGCTGCGCAGGACACCGTCGATGTCTGCTGCGATCAACCCGTCGGCATCGTCGAAGTCGAACAGCGGCAAGGGAGCCGTCACGACCGCGTCACCTTCCTTCCGCCGGCCCGGCCCCACCCCGATGCCGAGCACCTCGATTATTCCCCGCGCGACCCCCCATGTCACGCACGCACGACAGCAAGGATCTCCTTCACCAGCGCATCGACTTCTGCCTCCGTGCGGGCCTCGACGTTGAGCCGCAGCAGCGGTTCGGTGTTCGAGGCGCGCAGATTGAACCACGCATGATCCGGGAGGTCCACCGTCACGCCGTCGAGCCGATCGACCGACTCGGCGCGGTCGGCGAACGCGGCGATGACGGCTTCGGTCCGTTCCGCCGCGTCGGCCACGGTGGAGTTGATCTCCCCCGATGCCGCGTACCGGTTGTAGGACGCCATGAGGTCGGAGAGCGTGCCGTCGTGCCCTGCGAGTGCCGCGAGCACGTGCAGAGCCGCGAGCATGCCGGAATCGGCACCCCAGAAATCACGGAAGTAGTAGTGCGCCGAATGTTCGCCGCCGAAGATGGCGCCGGTCTCGGCCATCTGCTGCTTGATGAACGAATGCCCCACCCGGGTACGCAGCGGGACCCCGCCCTGCTCTGCGACGAGTTCGGGCACGATCCGCGACGTGATGAGGTTGTGGATGATCGTCGCGCCCGGCTCCTTGGCCAGTTCACGGGAGGCGACCAGGGCCGTCACGGCCGACGGAGTGACGGGTTCGCCGCGCTCGTCGACGACGAAGCACCGGTCGGCGTCGCCGTCGAACGCCAGACCGACATCGGCGCCCGACTCGACGACGAGACGCTGCAGGTCGACGAGATTGGCGGGGTCGAGCGGGTTCGCCTCGTGATTGGGGAACGTGCCGTCGAGTTCGAAGTACAGGGGGACGAGTTCGATGGGCAACGGAGCGAACACCGCCGGTACGGTGTGCCCGCCCATGCCGTTGCCGGCGTCGACCGCAACCTTGAGGGGCCGCATCTGCGACAGGTCCACCAGGCCGCGGAGGAACGAGGCGTAGTCGTCGAGCACGTCGCGCGTGGTCACGGACCCGGGGGCACCGTCGTACTCGGGTACGCCGTCGACGAGTTCGGCGGAGATGGTCGCCAGACCGGTCTCCTGACCGACCGGCTTCGCACCCGCGCGGCACAGCTTGATGCCGTTGTAGGCGGCCGGATTGTGGCTCGCGGTGAACATCGCGCCGGGCGCGTCGAGCAAGCCGGACGCGAAGTACAACTGGTCGGTGGAGGCCAATCCGATCAGGACGACGTCGAGGCCCTGTGCGGTGACCCCGTCGGCGAATGCCTGAGACAACTTCGGAGACGATTCGCGCATGTCGTGACCGACGACCACCCGATCGGAGGCCTTCTCGCTGCGGATCAGCCGCGCGAACGAGGCGCCGACCTCGCGGACGAAGTCCTCGTCGATCTGCTCACCCACAACACCACGGACGTCGTACGCCTTGATCACGGCTGACACCGACTCGGCAGATCTCGCCACTTGTTCCGCTCCTGCTACTCGACTCGAGCCGCGCCATCCTGCGTGACACGGCCCGTGGTCAGCCTAGTGCGAAGCCGTCAGGACGTGGGGTCGGGAAGGACCCGCAGGTGGCCGCGGCGTCCTGTACGCCCGGTAGGCGCGACGGCGACGCGGGGGGAGCTGTCGGATTGCGCGGGGTCGGTTTCGCCACGCACCCGCTCACCGAGTCCGGCTTCCCGCACGGCCTCGGCCAGCGCTGTGAGGTCGTCTTCGTCGGGCGTACCCGACGAGAAGGCACCTTCGTACCGCACGAGTTCCCACCCCTTGGGGGCGGTGATACGCGAACCGTGCGTATCGCACAGGTCCCACGAATGCGGTTCGGCGACGGTGGCCAGTGGACCGACGACAGCGGTGGAATCCGAGTACACGTAGGTCAGCGTCGCAACAGCTGGGTTCTTGCACCCAGGCCGGCAGCATCGACGCAGTGTTCTCACGGTAGGGAGCGTAGCGCGCCGAGGTCCCCGGGACTATTCGGACACACCGTTTCGAACCGACGGAATTTTCGTGTCGTACTGTCCACTACATGGCCCGTGCACGACGTTCCCGTCCGCTCTCGTCCCGTTCCGTGACGCGCCGCGGCCGGGGAATTCGCGGGCCGGTGTTCCCGCACGAATTGCCGGTGTGGAAATCGAGGGCCGAGAAATTCGACCATCTCGTGCTCACCGCGTTCGCCCCGATCGACGCGCGGTGGCACAAGCGGCTGACCAAACTCGATATCGCGGTGGACGAAGTGCCCAAGATCCGTGCGCGCGACCCCGACACGGTCAACTGGCCGGACGAGGTCGTCGCGGACGGACCGGTTCCGCTGTCGCGTCTCGTGCCGGCGGGTATCGACCGTCGCGGTGCTGCCACGCGGGCCCGCATCGTGCTGTTCCGGCGTCCCCTCGAACTCCGCGCGAAAGATCCCGAGGACCTCGCGGACCTGGTCCACGACGTCCTCGTGCACCAGGTGGCGACCTATCTGGGCATCGAACCGGAAGTCGTCGACCCCGAACTCGGAGGATTCGACGACGAGGAATGACCCCGGACGTGCGAAAGCCGGGTTGCTCGACCCCGTGAGCAACCCGGCTTTCGTTACACGGCATTCCGGCAATACCGGACTCGGGCCCGAACTCCCCGTACCGGACCCTGCCCCGTCAGATGATGCCGCGCTTGAGGCGCCGCCGTTCCCTCTCCGACAGTCCGCCCCAGATTCCGAACCGTTCGTCGTTGGCGAGGGCGTATTCGAGGCATTCGCCCCGAACTTCACACCCCAGGCAGATGCGCTTGGCCTCCCGCGTGGAACCACCCTTCTCGGGGAAGAATGCCTCCGGGTCGGTCTGTGCGCAGAGCGCACGCTCCTGCCACTGTTCGTCGCCTTCCATGAGGTCGCCGAATCCCGAAACGAGATTCAGGATCGGTGCCCCACTGTCCGGCTCGTCACAGACACCCTCGACTGCAGTTCCGATCCGAACGATCTCGAATCCCTCGCGCACGTCGGCCATAGGTCGCCTCCTCAACTGCAGCGCCGAACTTTGGACCGGGGATCTCCCCCGCGGCCACCCGTCGAACCTTCGTTCGAAAGCGGGTCCCCGCAATCGATCTCGATCCGAAAACTCGGAATGACACGTATGTGATTAGACACGTCGGGCGTGTCGCGGTCAAGCTGTGCACCATTTGTCGCTTACCATCATCGACTTTGCCACTTCCGGTTTGGGACGTCACTGAACCGGGTACGGGCCGCACCCCCTAGGCTTGTCCCGTGAATGTGACTGTATTGGTCGGAGGTGTCGGCGGGGCCCGTTTTCTCACAGGTCTGCGCCAACTTCTCGGCATTTCCCCCGGCTCCGACACGAATCCGGACGCGCTCCACCGGATCACCGCGATCGTCAACGTGGGTGACGACGTCTGGATGCACGGGCTGCGGATCTGCCCCGACCTCGACACCTGCATGTACACCCTCGGCGGCGGAATCGACACCGAACGCGGCTGGGGCCGGGTGGACGAAACATGGAATGCCAAGGAGGAACTCGCCGCCTACGGCGCCGTTCCCGACTGGTTCGGCCTCGGCGACCGCGACATCGCGACCCACCTGATCCGTACCCAGATGCTGCGCACCGGGTATCCGCTCTCGGCGGTGACCGAGGCCCTGTGCACCCGGTGGAAGCCCGGTGTCACATTGCTGCCCGTCACCGACGACCGCAGTGAAACCCACGTGGTCATCACCGATCCCGCGGACGGACTGCAACGTGCGATCCACTTCGAGGAGTGGTGGGTCCGGCACCGCGCGCAAGTGCCCACGCACAGTTTCGCGCACATCGGTGCCGACGAGGCGAAGCCCGCACCCGGAGTACTCGAAGCGATCGAGAACGCGGATGCGGTCATCCTTGCACCGTCGAATCCCGTCGTGAGTGTCGGCGCGATCCTGGCCGTCCCCGGTGTGCGCGGCGCGCTGCGCACCACGAAGGCGAAAGTCGTCGGCCTCTCCCCCGTCGTCGGCGGCAAACCGCTGCGCGGCATGGCCGATGCGTGCCTCGACGTGATCGGCGTCGACACCACCGCCGAAGCAGTCGGCCGCTACTACGGGAGCCGCAGCGGAACGGGCATCCTCGACGGCTGGCTGGTGCACAGCACCGACAGCGCCGACGTTCCCGGCGTCGAGGTCCGCTCCGTCCCCCTCCTCATGACCGACCCCGACGCGACCGCCGGCATGGCGCGCGCCGCGCTGGAACTCGCTGGAGTGAACCTGTGATGTCCCCCGACACCGCGCCCCACACGTCGGTTCGCGACCACGCTCCGGGCGGACCCGTCGAAATCCGTCCGGTGACCGGACTTCCGGAGTTCCGGCCCGGGGACGACCTCGCCGGCGCGATTGCCGCAGCGGCCCCCTGGCTGGTGGACGGCGACGTCGTCGTCGTCACGAGCAAGGTGATCTCCAAGGTCGAAGGACGGATCGTCCCGGCGCCGACGGATCCCGACGCGCGCGATGCGCTGCGGCGGCGCCTCGTCGATCAGGAAGCGGTGCGTGTACTCGCCAGCAAGGGCCGGACCCTCATCACCGAGAACCGGCTCGGCATCGTGCAGGCCGCTTCGGGGATCGACGGTTCCAACGTCGACAACGCGGAACTCGCACTGCTTCCCGAGCATCCCGACGCGAGTGCGGCGGCGCTGCGCGACCGGTTGTCGGCGCTCCTCGGCGTCACCGTCGCGGTCGTGGTCACCGACACCATGGGCCGCGCCTGGCGAAACGGCCAGACCGACGCGGCGATCGGCTCCGCGGGCCTGCCGGTCCTGCACGAATACGCCGGCTCGCGCGACAGCCAGGGCAACGAACTTCTCGTGACGGCAGTCGCCGTCGCCGACGAGATCGCCGCCGCGGGCGATCTCGTGAAGGGCAAGCTCGGTGGCGTGCCCGTGGCGGTCGTGCGCGGACTCGACCTCCCCGACGACGGATCCGACGCCCGCGCACTCATCCGCAGCGGTGACGAGGACCTGTTCTGGCTCGGCACCGCCGAGGCCCTCGAACGCGGACGCCGCGAGGCATTGCTGTTGCGACGCTCCGTACGCGAATTCGCCTCGGAGCCGGTCGATCCCGAGGATCTGCGCGAAGCCGTCGCGGACGCGCTCACCGCACCCGCTCCGCACCACACCCGGCCGGTGCGCTTCGTGTGGGTGCGCACCGAGCAGGTCCGCCGACGACTGCTCGACGCCATGCGCGAGCAGTGGGCCGCCGATCTCGAACGCGACGGGCTCGAGCCGGTCGCAATCGAACGCCGGCTCTCGCGCGGCTCGATCCTCTACGACGCCCCGGAGATCGTCGTCCCGTTCTGGGTGCCCGACGGCGCACACCACTATCCCGACGCGGAACGAACCGCGGCCGAGGCAACGATGTTCACGGTCGCGGCGGGCGCCGCCGTTCAGGGCCTGCTCGTCGCACTCGCCACCCGCGGGCTGGGGAGCTGCTGGATCGGGTCGACGATCTTCGCGCCCCAGGTGGTCCGCAACGAACTGGGTCTGCCGGCCGATTGGTCGCCGCTCGGCGCCGTCGCGGTGGGATATCCCCTCGACGAGCCGACGCCACGGGACCCCGCGGATCCCGGACACGCATTCGTGGAGCTGTAGCGATGTCGTCGCGTTCCCTGCACCGGTCCGCGGTCGAGGTGCTCACCGCGTGGCAGCCCGACTCCCCCGACGCGGACTCGTTGCGGCACACGATGCTCGCGTTCCTCGACTCCGCCCCGGACGGATGCCTGCGGGCGCACGTCCCGGGACACATCACCGCCTCGTCGCTCGTTCTCGACGCCGACCATCGGAACGTGCTCCTCACGTTGCACCCCCGCGTGGGCCGCTGGATCCAGCTCGGCGGGCACTGTGAGGAGTCCGACGAGACGGTGGTGGACGCGGCGCTGCGCGAAGCCACCGAAGAATCCGGAATCGCCGGCCTGCGAATCGACGCCGAATTGCTGTCGGCGCACACGCATCCGATCACGTGCTCACTCGGCGTACCGACCCGTCACCTCGACCTGCGATTCCTGGTGACGGCGCCCACCGGCGCGAAACCGGTACGCAGCGACGAGTCGACCGACCTGCAGTGGTGGCCTGTCGATGCTCTCCCGCCCGGTGCCGAGCGCGAGACGATCGACCACCTGGTCCGGCTGGCGGCTGCGCGGCGCTGAAAGGCGCCCAGCCCCTGGCTATACGCCGAGCGGGGTGAGCGTCGGGTACTTGGGCGTGATGCCGTCTCCGGAGGAGAGTCCGCGCACGCGGCGACCCACCCACGGGATAAGGAATTCGCGCATCCAGCGCCGGTCGTCGGCCCGCTGCTCGGCGCGCGTGAGGGGCACGGGTTCGTCGAGGTGCACGAGTGGCAGAGTGTGCGAGACGCCGAGGATGTCGAGTACCCGGAGCGCCATGTTGTGATGGCCGGCGGGTGACAGATGCAACCGGTCGGCGTCCCACATCCGCAGATCGCGGTATTCGGAGAACCGCCAGAAGTCGACGATGGTCGCGCCGTGCCGGTCGGCGATCTCGCGGACTAGTTCGTTGTACACGGCCCAGCGGCCGCGCAATGCGCCGAAGACCGGCGCCCAACTGCCGTCGTACGCCGTCCACATCAGTACCCGCGCACCGGTGGCGGCGAGCCTGCCGATCGCCTCGTCGTAATCGGCGGCGAGGTCGTCGAAATGGACCTTGGGCCGCATCAGATTGTTGCCACCGGCGTAGATGGTGACGAGATCGGGCCGCATCGCGACGGCCGTCTCGACCTGTTCGTCGATGATGGGGCGCAGCAACCGTCCCCGGATCGCGAGATTGGCGTAGCCGAAGTCCTCGCTGCCCTGAGCAAGCTGCCCGGCCACGAGATCGGCCCAGCCACGCAACCCGTTGGGGCGGGAAGGATCCGGATCCCCGACACCTTCGGTGAACGAATCACCCAGCGCCACATAACGTTCGAATGCCACTTGGAAACCCTCACACGTCCGTGCTGAACCGGATGCCCCCGTCCGGGAGTTTCACCCCCGGCCACACCCGCGCACCGCGCAGGAGTTCGCATCTCGCCCCGACGTCGGCGCCGTCACCGATCACACCGTCGCGGATCAACGCCCGCGGGCCGACGCGCACGCCGAAGCCGATGATGGTCCGTTCGATCACCGCACCGGCTTCGATCCGGGCGCCGTCGAAGATCACCGCGCCATCCAGTCGTGCGCCCGCACCGATCTCCGCTCCCCGGCCCACGACCGTGCCACCGATCAGCAGTGCCCCGGGACCGACCGAGGCGCTCGGATGCACCAGCGACTCACCACGGGGCCCCTCCAGGGCCGGCGACGGAGCGATCCCGCGCACCAGGTCGGCGGAACCGCGCACGAAATCCTCCGGAGTTCCCATATCGCGCCAGTACGCGGCGTCGACGTGCCCGAAGACACGCTTGCCCTCGGTGAGCAGCGCCGGAAAGACCTCCCGCTCCACCGAAACCGGCCGTCCCTCCGGGATCTGCTCGATGATCTCCCGGCGGAACACGTAGCAACCGGCGTTGATCTGGTCCGTCGGCGGATCCTGGGTCTTCTCGAGGAACGCCGTCACGCGTCCGTCTTCGTCGGTCGGCACACATCCGAACGCGCGCGGATCGCCGACCCGCACCAGGTGCATCGTCACGTCCGCCTCGTTGCGCACGTGGGTGTCGAGCACGGCGCCGAGGTCGGTGCCTCCGAGGACGTCGCCGTTGAACACCATGACGTGTTCGCCGCGCAACTTTGGCAGTACGTTGCGGATACCGCCGCCGGTTCCGAGAGGCTCGGATTCGGTCACGTACTCGATCTCGAGCCCGAAGTCCGATCCGTCGCCGAAGTGGTCCTCGAACACCTCCGCCTTGAACGACGTGCCCAGCACCACGTGCTTGATCCCGGCCTCACGGATCCGTGCGAGCAGGTGGACGAGAAACGGCACCCCGGCGGTCGGCAACATCGGCTTCGGCGCCGACAGCGTGAGCGGACGCAGGCGTGTTCCCTTGCCGCCCACCAGAATCACCGCATCGGTATGCGGTGCTGCAGCACTGGTCATCGTCTCCCCTGTTTCGTGTCGTTGCCGGACGCAGCGCCGGGCTCGGCGCTTTCCTTGGTGCGTTCACGAACCGCAGCCGCGACGGCGAGCTTCGAGCGCACGAACAGTCCGCCGCGCAGTGCCCATCGCAGCGGCGCCTGCCACCGGTGTGGGTGCCGGTCGGCCTGGAACCGGTACGCGCTCTCGTGATGTGCGGGAAGCATGAGTTCGGGATGTCTCCCGGCGGCATGTCCCTTCGCGTGAGTGACGTGTGACGACGGCACGAAGACGTTGAGCCATCCGGAGCGGCCCAGCCGGTCGCCGAGGTCCACGTCTTCCATGTACATGAAGTAGCGCGAGTCGAATCCGCCCACGGCATCGAACGCGGAGCGTCGCAGCAGCAGACACGATCCGGACAGCCAGCCCACGGGTCGCTCGCTGATCTCCTCGTTCTCCTGGCGGTACCGCTGCGTCCACGGGTTCGCGGGCCACACCGTGCCGAGGAGCGCGTGCCCGGCGCCCGACACCAAAGTCGGGACGGTGCGGGCGGACGGGTAGATGCTGCCGTCGGGTTCGTGGATCAGCGGACCGAGCGAACCCGCACGCGGCCACCGGCCGGCGGCCTCGATTAGCGCGTCGAGAGAGCCCGGCTCCCACCTGACGTCAGGGTTGGCGACCACCACGAACTCGACCGACGAATCGATTTCGGCGACGGCCCGGTTGACCGCGCCGCCGTAACCGATGTTGCCGCCCGTGCGCAGAAGCTCGACGTTCGGATGCGCGACCGCCGCCGCCTCCGGCGTGCCGTCGGTCGACCCGTTGTCGGCCATGATCACCCGTGTCGGGCGCTCGGTCGCTCCGGCGAGCGAAGTCAGGAAGTTCTCGAGGTGCTCGCCGGGCGAGTACGTCACCGTCACCACGGCCAGCGTCGAATCCACGCGGGCAACCATAGCGACCTGCTCGGTGTGGGGCGAAACACAGGTTGCGCACCCGCATGTCATCCGCGCGTGTCCAGCGCTTCGATGGCAGCGTGCAGGGCCTCCCGCCACGGCCGCAGAGGCGTCAGGCCGGCGGCGGCCCACGCGTCACCGGCGAGCACCGAATACGAGGGCCGCGGCGCGGGCCGCACGAACTCGTCGCTCCCGCACGGCTGCACCCTGGCCGGATCGGCTCCGACCTCCTCGAACACGGCCTGCGCGACGTCGAACCACGTGGCGTCGCCCCCGTTGGTGGCGTGCAGCACCCCACCCGGAAGTTGCGTGCGTCCGGCGAGTTCGAGCAGTGCGTCGGCGAGGTCGTGTGAATAGGTCGGCGAGCCGCGCTGGTCGTCGACGACCCGCACGGTCTCGCGTTCCCGCTCGAGCCGGCGCATGGTGGCGACGAAATCCGCACCTTCTCCCGTGTACACCCAGGCGGTGCGCACCACGTGCGCCGAGGGCAGCGCGCTCAGCACGGCATGTTCCCCGGCGAGCTTGGTGCGTCCGTAGGCGGTGCGCGGACCGGTGGCGGCGTCCACGCCGTACGGTTCGGTGGCGTCACCGGCGAACACGTAGTCGGTGGAGACATGGATCAGATGCGCACCCTTGTCCGCGCACGCGGCGGCGAGCACCCCGGGTCCCGTCCCGTTGACGGCCGCGGCACGGTCCTCGTCCGTTTCCGCAGCATCGACTGCGGTGTAGGCGGCGCAATTGATCACCACCGCACCCGGCTCGACAGCCGCCGCAGCGGCAGCCGGATCGGTGATGTCGAGTTGTGTGGAATCGAGGCCTCGAATGGGTACCCCTGCCGCAGCGGCACGCGCGCGGAGCGCACTGCCCAACTGTCCGTGGGATCCGGTGACGAGAAGGGTAGGCACGCTGTGAAGTCTGGCACGACGGAGTGGTGTAGGCCCGGGGAGGACCCGCCCCAGTAGCCTTCAAGGAGGGAGAGCCCGGACACTCCCCACCAGCCCACCCGACAGCGATACACCGACAGGAGCACCAGGTGCCGCCAGAGCCGCCCCGCCGCCGTACCGGCGGGCGACGCCCGACGGCCGGACGCCGCGACCGCGCGGGGAGCCCGCCGCCCGCAGCCGGGGGCGAACCGGCGGCGGAGTCCGGCAGACGCGCCCGCAGGCCCCGCGGGAGCGCAAGGCGCGGCCGGGCCCCTGCGGCCGCCGCTGTTGCTGCTCCACGTGTCTTCACAGGGCGTCCGTTGCAGGTCGTCGTCGCGGTCGCCGCGGCCCTGGCACTCGTCGTGACGGGTGTCGCCTGGCAACAGATCGACTCACTGCGCTCGTCACTGGCCGCGATCGGCGGTCTCGGACTCGGCGGCGGCGACGAGGACGGCGCCGTCGACATCCTGTTGGTGGGCACCGACAGCCGCACCGACGCTCACGGCAATCCGCTCTCCCAACGCGAACTCGACGCGTTACGTGCCGGCGAGGAAGTCGCCAACAACACCGACACGATCATCTTGATCCGGGTGCCGAACGACGGTCGTTCGGCGACAGCGTTGTCCATCCCGCGCGACACGTACGTCGAGGTTCCCGATATTGGCATGTCCAAGATCAATGCCGCGTACGGCGCAACCAAGGAAACGACCCGCCTCGAGTTGGTCGAATCGGGCACCGACGACGCGAAGGCGGAAACCGACTCGACGAAAGCCGGACGCGAAGCACTCATCGAGTCCGTCGCCGACCTGACGGGCGTCACCGTCGACCATTACGTGGAAGTCGGGTTGCTCGGCTTCGTGCTGCTGACCGACGCGGTCGGCGGGGTGGACGTGTGCCTCAACTCGGCCGTCGACGAACCTCTCTCCGGCGCGCGGTTCGACGCCGGTACCCAGACGCTCGAGGGCGCGGATGCGCTGAGCTTCGTCCGTCAACGCCACGACCTGCCGCGCGGTGACCTCGATCGGATCGTTCGCCAGCAGGTGTTCATGGCCTCGCTCGCCCAGAAGGTCCTCAGCGCGAAGACCCTGAGCAACCCGTCGAAGGTGAGTCAGCTGACGGCGGCGGTGCAGCGATCGGTGGTGCTCGACTCCGATTGGGACATCATGGATCTCGCGACCCAGTTGCAGGGCCTCGCCGGGGGTGATGTGACGTTCTCGACGATCCCGGTGGAAGACATCAATGCGATGACCGACTACGGCGAATCGGTGGTGCAGGTCGACCCCGACGAGGTACGCGACTTCGTAGCGGGACTCATCGGGCGCGCTCCCGACGATCGCCGCTCCGAGGACGACGCCACCACCTCGGCGAAGCCGGCACCGGACATCGATCCGTCCACGGTCACCGTCGACGTCACCAATGCGGGCGACGTGGCCGGTCTCGCCTCGGTGGTCTCGGCCGAACTCTCGTCCGAGGGTTACCTCGAGGGCGAGGTCGGCAACTACACCGGCGCGACGGTCCGGTCCTCGGTCGTCTACGGCGCCGACGCCGATTCCGACGAAACACTCGCGGTGGCCGCTGCGCTCGGAGGCCTCGATACCGACACCGATCCGACGCTCGACCCGGGCACGGTGCGCGTCGTGCTCGCCGGTGACTACACCGGGCCCGGTACGTCGTCCTTCACCGGTTCCGGGTCTGGTTCGAGTTCGACGACCACGTCGAACTCGGCGGGTCTGACCCCCGCGGGCGGCACCGCCACCCCTGCCCCGGCGTCCCCTCCGATCGACGCCGGATCGGACGGCCCGCGGTGCGTGAACTGACCGCGCCGCCGCCCACCCACGCGACGAAGACTCCGACCGCCCGAAGAACGAGGTAGATGTGACCACCCTGACCGACGCTCTGCTCGACCCGATCCTCTCGTCCGACCCTGCCGGGCCACGTATCACCTGGTACGACGACGCAACGGGAGGCCGGATCGAACTGTCGGCGATCACGCTGGCGAACTGGGCCGCGAAGACCGCGAACCTGCTGCGTGACGAATTCGGAACAATGCCCGGCGCGCGCGTGGCGGTGCTTCTGCCCGCGCACTGGCAGACCGCAGCGGTGCTTCTCGGCACGTGGTGGGCGGGCGCCGAGGTCGTCCTCGAACCCGCCGACGAAGCGGAGGTCGCGCTCGTGACTCCCGGGCGTCTTTCCGAGGTCGACCACGTCGCGGAAGTGGCGGCACTGTCGCTGGACGCGTTCGGCGCGCCGGTCAAGGATCTGCCCGCAGGCGTCACCGACTACGCGACGAACGTCCGCGTGCACGGTGACCAGTTCCGCTCGGCGGGTGACGGTGGCGTCGCGCTCGACGGCCGTTCCGCCGCAGATGTTCTCGCGGCGGCGCGACTCGCTGCGTCGAACGCCGGGATCGGCGGCGGCGACCGGGTGCTCTCGTCGCGGTCGTGGGAGACGCCCGACGACCTGATCGCCACCCTGCTCGCGGTGCTCGCGGCAGGCGCGTCGCTGGTGCAGGTCTCGAACCCCGACCCGGCCGCCGAGGAACGGCGGGTCGCGAGCGAGAAGGTGACCGTACGTCTCGACGGGTGAGCGCCCGCTAGTCGCAAGGCGGTTCGTCGCGGGTCCGGTAGCCGCCGTCCGCGAGACCGGCTTCGATCTCGAACTTGTTGCGGGAGCCGGGGTTACGGATTTCCTCCCACCAGTACCGCACCGCGAATGCGAGGCCGTAGCGCGCCCACTGGTCGGCGTGTACGGCCTCGTGCCGCACCACCCGGCGGGTCGGGCGGGCGCAGGTGAGGAACACCCCGCCCACGGTCGTACCCGAGCGCGCGAAGCCGCCGCGCATTCCCGTGCAGACGTAGATGCCGTACCCGTCGTCGAAGGTCACCGTGCCGCCCCACAGTTTCGCCCAGCGCAGCGCCGCCGCGGTGGCGATACGCACCGACGGCACACCCCGCGATGCACGCACCGCTCGGCTCGGAACCCCGCGTTCGTCACGCACGTTCCGAGCCTAGCGATCGGGCGGATCGGCCACCCGGAGTGCTGCCAACCGGTCAGTGCTGCTGACCGATCAGTGCCGCTAACCGGTCTGGGCCGCTAACCGGTCTGGGCCGCTAACCGGTCTGGGCCGCTAACCGCTCAGGGCCGCCACCGGAGACACCCGTCCGGCGCGGTGTGCGGGGATCAGCGACGCAACCACACCCGCAATGCCGCCGGCCGCCACAACGGCGAACAGTTGCCCCCACGGCACGCCGCCCGGCGTGAGATGACCCGCCCCGATCACGGACGCGGTTCCGGCGGCACCGAGCAGCAGACCCAGCGCGACCCCCAGCACCGACGCGACGCCCGCGATGATCAGGCCTTCCCGGATCAGCAGACTCCGCACCCCGGCGCGGGACAGGCCCAGCGCGCGCAACATCCCGGTCTCACGGCGTCGTTCCAGCACGGACAACGCCATGGTGTTTCCGACACCGATGATCGCGATCAGGACCGCGATCGACAGCAGGCCGCCCACGATCAGCAACATCGTGTCGAACACCTTCCCGAGCATCTGCCTGTTCGCCACTGCACCCGAGACCTCGCTGCCGGGTGCGATCTCGGTCGCCGCCCGCTCGACCTCCTCCGACAGGGCGACGAGTCCGTCGTCCGTCAGACCGTCGTCCGAACGCAGCCACACGGTGTCGGCGGTCGCGGTGGCGACGGTCTCGAGGTCGGCGAGCGTGACCAGTTCGGGCACACCGGCATCGGTCACCGCGACGGTCAGTTCGCGTGCCCCGACGTCGCCTCGGACCGTGATCGCCTCACCGTCGCCCACTCCGAGGGTCTCGGCGGCCGAACGCCCGAGCGTGATCGTTCCGGGCTCCGGCAACCGGATGTCGATTCGGACAGCTGAGGCGATTGTCGCCGGATCCACTCCCAGCACGGAGAATTCGGTGTCGCCGAGGTCGACGGTCGTGCGGGCGACCGTGGTACCCGAGCGAATGCCGTCGAGCGCGACGAACCGGTCCACCGCACCGCCCGATGCGTCGGGCACAGGCGTCACCGCGAAGTCGACAGGAAGGTTCTCGTCGATCACCATCGGCGCTCCCGCCTCGAGCGTGCCGATGCCCACCACGATCGTGGAGGTCAGTGTCACGCCGATGAACAGTGCGGTCGCGGTCGACGCGGTGCGCCGCGGGTTGCGGCGTGCGTTACCTGCGGCGAGCGCGGCAACCGGACCGCCGAACCGTGCAAGTGCCTGCCCCGCTGCCCCGACCAGCGCGGGGACGATGCGGCGCGAGGAGAGGATGACGCCTACGAACAGCAGCAACCCACCCGGACACGCGATCAGCACGTTGACGGTCGCAACTCCGATCGCGAGGAGCGCCGAACCACCGACGAGGGCAAGGAACCCACACGCCCTGCGGATCCAGGAGTCGCGGACCGGTTCCGATTGCGTTTCGAGCGGATGCAACGCGGCCATCGCGGACACGCGCGTCGCGGCCCGCGCGGGACCGTACGCGGCCACCGCTGTCATCACGGTGCCGACGACCAGGCCCAGGCCGATCGTGCCGGGCCTCACCGCGACGGAGGTGAGGGGAATCGGCACCTCCGCCGCACGCGCCCCCACGACGACCATCGCGGCGAGACCGTATCCGGCCAGCACACCGAGGATCGCGGAGACGAAGCCGACGATCACGGACTCCGCGCCCACACTGCGGCGAACCTGCGCCGAAGTGACACCGACACAGCGCATCAGGGCGAACTCGCGCGTCCGGGCCGCGAGCACGACCGCGAAGGTGTTGGCGATGACCATTCCGGCGACCACCACGGCGATGGCAGCGAAACACAGCAGAACGTTGCGTAGAAGTTCGATGTCGCCGACGTAGCTTCCGGCTACAGCGCTCGCCCGGTCGGCACCGGTCGAGATCTCGGCACCGGGAATCGCCGCAGCGAGTGCGTCCGTGAGCGCGGAGCCTCCCTGGCCGGCGACCCTCACCTCCCAGTCGATGTACTCCCCTACCCAGGCCCGGACCTGTGTGGAGTCGCCGAACACGAGACGTGGATCCAGCGCCCAGGGTGATCCGGCGAGGTCGATGGTGCCCACCACCTCGACTTGCGTGGGCACGGGGTCGCCGTCGATCCGGGTGAGCGTCAAGGTGTCACCGATGGCGGCGCCGGCGGTCGCGCCCACCACGACCTCGTCGGCTTCCGTCGGCCAGCGGCCGTCGGCGAGTTGCTGCCAGCGCAGAGACGGGTCGCGGGCCAGCGTCGATGCGGTGCTGAAACTGCCGCTGTCCCAGCCGGTGATCCGGACGGGACCCGATACATCGAGAGAGGACGACTCCACGCCGGGGACTGCCGAGATCGCGGTGAGCACCCCTTCGGGGTCGAGATCGGACCCGGATTCGGTGACGACCGCGGCGACGCCCTCGTACTGCGCGGCGGTGAATTTGGTGATCGCGGCGTCGACGGTGCTGCCGAGGACGAGAGTGGCGACGACGAAGGCCACCGCGACAACGACGGCAAGGGCGGATGCAACGTATCTGCCGCGGTGCGCCCGCGCTTGGGCGAGAACGAGGTGCCTCATCCGACCGACACCGGGCCCACGCTCAGATCGCGCATCGTTTCCAGGACGGAATCCGCTGTGGGATCGGAGATTTCACCGGCGAGTCGGCCGTCGGACAGGAGGACGACGCGGTCGGAGTACGACGCGGCGACCGGATCGTGGGTCACCATCACGACGGTCTGCCCGGTGTCGCGCACACTCGACCTCAGCAGCGACAGCACCTCGGCTCCCGACTGGGAATCGAGGTTGCCGGTCGGTTCGTCGGCGAAAATGACGTCGGGCTTCGCGAGCAACGCCCGCGCGACCGCGACCCGTTGCTGTTGCCCGCCCGACATCTCGTGCGGTAGATGGTCCAGTCGTTCGGTGAGACCGAGACGGCCGATCACCTCGTCGAACCAGTCGGGCGCCGGGCGGGTTCCGGCCAGACGCATCGGCAGCAGCACGTTGTCGCGGGCGGTGAGTACGGGGAGAAGGTTGAACGCCTGGAAGACGAACCCGATGCGGTCCCGCCGCAACGCGGTCAGGACCGCATCCGACGCGGCGCTGATCTCGACGTCGCTCCGATTCCCGTCGCCGTGCAGGATCACACGCCCCGCGTCGACCTCGTCCAGGCCGGCGAGCGCGTGCATGAGAGTGGACTTACCGGATCCGGACGGACCCATGATCGCGGTGAACCGGCCGCGTTCGAAGGTGACGGAAACCCCGTCGAGGGCACGCACTTCGGCGTCGCCGCGACCGTACACACGCACAACGTCGTGCGCCGAACACGCCGGCGGAAAAGGATCGGATGTTGTCATGGTTCGACCGTAGGAATACGCCGCCGCCGGCACATCGGAGCGCGGCACCATCCTCATGCGGACCGGGGTCATGCCACGGTAGGACACACCGCCGCGCCGGGTCCGACCGTGGGCCTACTCGCTCGCGTCGAGCAATTCGTCGGGACGCACCAGACCGGCCCGGAACGCAAACAGCACCGCTTGCACCCGGTCGCGGGAGCGTGTCTTCGCGAGCACCCGGCCCACATGGGTTTTCACTGTTGCCTCCGACAGCACGAACCGATCGGCGATCTCGCCGTTGGTCAGCCCGTGCGCCATCGCCACGAGGACCTCGAGTTCACGGGGCGTCAGGTCGTCGGGAACCTCCGTCCGCGTAGTCGGCTGGGCTGATCCGTCGAGGATCGGAGAGATGTGCCGGAGCAACCGCCGCGTCGCGCGGGGGGCCATGATCGCGTCACCCCGGTACACCGTCCGCACCGCGTCGAGCAGGTCCTCGGGAGGCGCGTCCTTGAGCAGGAATCCGCTGGCTCCGGCAGCGATCGCCTGCACGACGTATTCGTCGTTGTCGAAAGTGGTGAGTACGACCACCTTCGGTGGTTCCGGTTCGGCGAGCAACGTCCGGGTTGCCGAGATCCCGTCGACCCGGGGCATCTGCACGTCCATCAGGACGACGTCGGCGTGCACCCGGGCGAGTTCGGCCACGGCCGCCGCGCCGTCGGACGCCTCGGCCACCACTTCGATGTCGGGCTGCGATTCGAGGACCATGCGGAACCCCGCGCGGACGAGTTGCTGGTCGTCGACGAGCGAGACGCGGATCGGTACTGCGGGATGGGACACGTCGATCAGCCTAGGTCGGGAGTGTGACGCGGACACGGTACCCACCACCGTCTCGCACGCGCGGCCCGGCCACGGCAGTGCCTCCGTGCAACCGTGCCCGCTCGTCGATGCCGGTGAGCCCCTGGCCTCCGGGCCGAGACTCGACGAGCGCGGCCGCGCCCCGGCCGTCGTCGACGATCTCCACGACGAGGCGGTCTGGGTGCCAGTCCAGGGTCACGTCGGCGTGTGCGCTCGGTCCGGCGTGTTTGAGCACGTTCGTCAGCGACTCCTGAACGATGCGGTACACGGACAGGCCGAGCCCGTCGGACACCTCGCGGGGCGTTCCGGTCTCGGTGAACGTAACGTCGAGGCCACTGGCGCCCATCCGGTCGATCAGGGCGCCGAGATCGCCGAGGCCCGGCGTCGTGGTGAACTCGCGGCGCGAGTCCTCGCGCAGGACCGACAGCAACGACCGCATGTCCGTCAGGGCGCTGCGGCCCGTCTCGGAGATGGTGGCGAGCACCTCCGCGGCCGCCTCCGGGCGCTGCGCGGCGGCATACCGTCCCCCGTCCGCCTGCGCGATGATCGCGGTCAGCGAATGGGCGACGATGTCGTGCATCTCCCGCGCGATCCGGGTGCGTTCCTGGGTGGCGGCGAGTTCCGCTTCCTTGAGCCGCTCGAGTTCGAGCAGCCGGTTCCGTTCGGTCAGCGACGTCACCTCGCGCAGGCGCAGGCCACGCACGCGCCCGAACGCCCAGATCCCGCCCAGGAAGACCGCGCCCAGCACCACCATGACAGCGATGTCGAGCCGTGTGCTGCCGGGCGGGGCCAGATAGCGCGCCCCGGCACCGGCACCTCCGGCGAGCGCGGCGACGAGGGCGGTGTTCGCCGCCCAGCGCGGGGCGTAGGCGGCGAGCGTGTACACCGCTATGGGAACTGCGACCACGGGCGCAGGACCCAGGTCCGGCAGGATCACGAGATGTACGCACGCGGCGGCAGTGACGATCCCGCCTGCAGCGACCGGATACCGGCGCCGCCACACCAGCGGGACGGACATCGCGACGGCGATCGCCACGACCGTCGGGGAACTCTCGTCCACGGCCAGGGCCGTGGTGACGGCGAACAGGATCACCGGCAGGGCGAGCAGCGCGTCGATCGTCCCTACATGGGACCGGGACCAGCGATTCCACCGTTCCGCCAGCGGCGTCGTCCGCACGGTGTGGCCTGTCAGCCGAGCAGCTTGCGGCGCAGCGCGTCGTCCTTTTCGAGCACCATCTCCTCGAGCCCGGACTGGAACCGCTCCATCTGCGCGCGCAGCGCGGGATCGGAAGCACCGAGGATGCGCGTCGCGAGCAGACCGGCGTTGCGCGCTCCCCCGATGGAGACCGTCGCGACGGGGACACCCGCGGGCATCTGCACGATCGACAGCAGCGAATCCATGCCGTCGAGGTACTTCAGCGGCACCGGAACACCGATCACCGGCAGCGGCGTCGCCGACGCGACCATGCCGGGCAGATGTGCCGCACCGCCGGCACCGGCGATGATCACCTTGATTCCCCGGCCGGCCGCATTCGCGGCGTAGTCCAGCATGCGTTGCGGCGTGCGGTGCGCGGAGATCACGCCCACCTCGAACCGGACGCCGAATTCGGCGAGCGCTTCGGCGGCCGCTTCCATCGTCGGCCAGTCGGAGTCGCTGCCCATGATCAGCCCGACTTGTGCGCCCTGCGACACGTCACTCACCGTTCTCTCCCGTGTGTTCGTTCCAGCCGTCGGTCCAGACCGCGTGCGAAAGCCAGTGCGCCGCCCGTTCGGCGCGCTCACGCACAGCCGCGACGTACGCCGGGTCGTCGATCGATCCGTTCGGATCGCCGAGCAGGTTGACGTGCCCGATCTTGCGGTCCTTGCGCTCACCCTTGCCGTAGAGGTGGACCCTCGCGTCGGGCATCCGGGCGAACAGGTGGTGCAGACGCTCGTCCATGCTCATCTCCGGAGCCTCGGCGGCGCCGAGGACGTTGGCCATGACCGTGACGGGCGCGAGGGGCGTGGTGTCGCCGAGTGGGTAGTCGAGGACTGCGCGCAGATGCTGTTCGAACTGGCCGGTGCGCGCACCGTCCATTCCCCAGTGGCCCGAGTTGTGCGGGCGCATCGCGAGTTCGTTGACGATCAGTTCGCCGGAGCGCGTCTCGAACAGTTCGACGGCCATGACACCGGCGACACCCAGTTCGCCCGCGATGCGCAGGGCGAGTTGTTCGGCCGCCGTCGCGACGTCGGCGGGCAGATCGGGTGCGGGTGCGATGACGACGGCACACTGCCCGTCGCGCTGGACCGTCTCGACCACGGGCCACGACGCGCCCTGGCCGAACGGTGAGCGGGCGACCATGGCGGACAGTTCGCGCTTCCACTCGATCTTCTCTTCGGCGAGAAGCGGCACACCGGCAGCGAGTTGTTCGGCGACGACACGCTCGAGTTCGGCGTGATCGTCGAGAATCCACACGCCACGCCCGTCGTATCCGCCGCGGGCGGCCTTGAGTACGTACGGGTGACCGAGGGTCTCGGTCGCGGCGAGCGCATCGTCGACGGAGGTGATCTCCGCGAACTTCGGCATCGGGGCGCCGAGCGCGCCGAGTCGCTTACGCATCGCGATCTTGTCCTGGGCGAAGATCAGCGCCTGCGGCGGCGGCAGCACGTTCACGCCTTCCCGCTGCAGCACCTCGAGATGCTCGGTGGGCACACCCTCGTGGTCGAACGTGAGGGCATGGGCGCCGGTCGCGGCGCGGCGCAGAGCGTCGAGATCGTTGTGGCTCCCCAGGACGACGTCCGGGCTGACCTGGGCCGCGGGCTCGTCCGCGGTGCCGGAGAGAACGCGCAGGGTCTGGCCGAGGGCGATCGCGGCCTGATGGGTCATCCGGGCGAGCTGGCCCCCACCGATCATGGTGACGACCGGCATACCGCCGGTGCGCGCGCGAGGAGCGTCGGATCTGGGGGACGATTCGGGTCTGCCGGTCACGGCTATCCATGTTGTCACAGCACGTCGAGCGCTTCTTGCAGCGGTGTCACAGCACGTCGCGGGCGCTGCGCGAGCACCGCCGCGCGGAGGGCGCGGTCACCTCCCGCGGGCACCCGGTGAACCTGTGGCGTGGCTGATAGTTTCTCGCAAGGTTCGTGGATTCACGCAAATGTTTCGTAGACTTCTCCGAGTGTCATTCGTTGATGAAACCCTGAACAGAGTTCCGCAGCCCCTTCGGGACTTGTTGGTTCGTCACCGCGAGCTGGTCAAGTTCGCGATCGTCGGCGGGACCACGTTCGTCATCGACTCCACGATCTTCTACACCCTCAAGCTCACGGTCCTGTCGGAGAAGCCCGTGACCGCCAAGATCATCGCCGGTGTCGTGGCGGTGCTCTGCTCCTACATCCTCAACCGGGAGTGGTCGTTCAAGAATCGTGGCGGCCGCGAGCGCACGCACGAGGCGTTCCTGTTCTTCTTCGTCAGCGGCATCGGGGTGGTCCTTTCCTTCATCCCGCTGTACATCTCGAGTTACGTGTTCAACCTGCGGGTTCCCGAAGTGAGCCTCACGGTCGAGAACATCGCCGACTTCTTCAGCGCGTACATCATCGGCAATCTGCTGCAGATGATGTTCCGCTTCTACTGCTTCCGGCGGTTCGTCTTCCCCGAGGAGATGACCCCCGACGACGTGCCCGGCGAACTCACCGACGACCCGCGGACCTGACGTCTCCGGCGCGGGAACGCGCCGCACTCATCTCGGTTCCCGCGCGGCACCGGCCTCCGGTGTTTCGCGATCTTTGCTTGCGCCCAGGAACAACGCGAACAGTGCCGGCCTGCGACGCTGAAGTTCGAGCCGGCCGCCGTCCGCTTCGACGAGCGCCCGGGCGAGTGCGAGACCCAATCCGGTCGAGCCGCCACCGGAGAATCCGCGCTCGAAGATGTGCGGTGCCAGGTCGTCGGACACGCCCTCACCCTCGTCGCTGACCTCCACGCACACCGTCGCGTCACCGCGCGTGGCCACGTACCTCACCGACACGGTGCACGTCCCGCCGCCGTGGACGAGCGCATTGTCGACGAGTACGGCCACGGCCTCACGCAAACGGGATCCGGTCACCGGTGAGCGAAGTGCCGGGTCGCCGCTCAGCACCAGTTCTCGGCCTGCCTCCTGGAACGGGCCGCGCCAGTCCGCGATCACGCCGGTGAGGTCGCCCACCACCGAGACCTCCGTCCGGAGTTCGGCCGCGCTGTTGCGCGACTGCCGGACCAGGTCGGTGATCGCGCTGGTGAGCCGGTCCACCTGGGCCATCGCTTCCTCGGCTTCCTCGACGACCGCGGGATCGTCGTGGGTGGACAGTTCGTCGAGACGCAGCCGGACCGCCGTCATGCGCGACCGCAACTGATGGGAGACGTCGCCGACCAGTCCGTGTTCGCGCTGGAGCCGATTGGAGATCTCCACGGCCGCGGCGTCGAGCACATCGGAGACCCGGTCGAGTTCGGGAATGCCGTGCCGGCGCGGCACGGGCCGGAAGTCTCCCTCGCCCAGCCGGGCAGCGCGACCCGCGACGTCCCGGAGCGGGTCTGCGAGCCGGCGTGCGGTCGCGACCGCGACCAGCGCGCCGACGGCAACCGAGAGCAGCACCAGCAACGTCACCGCCGCGAGCACCTGCTGCTGGAGCGTGCGCAGGCTTTCCGAGGGCACCTCGATCCGCAACGACCCCGACGTGCCCATCGACAGCGATTCCACGATCGGGGACTCCACGACGGGCGCGCCGATGTCGAGGCGGGCCGCGATGTTCTCCGGGGTGGGGTAGACCACCACGACCCGGCCGTCCGCCGGCACGAGCAGCCGGAGAGAACTGGTGTCGAGCCCGCCGACGATCAGGCCGGCGGTGCCTTCCTGGGCGATGATCTCGTCGGCCATCCGCCCGAGGCGGGCCTGCAGGTCGCGGCGCGCGGTGTCCTCCACGAAGAGGTAGGCGGTGTACGCCAGCGGGACACCGAGCAGCAAGGCGACGAGCAGGACGGTGGCCATCACCGCATTGAGGATGCGACTTCGCACGTGAGCGGGCCGCTAGTCGGTGTTCAGACGGAATCCGACGCCGCGCACCGTCGCGATGCGTCGTTCCCCCGCGGGGCCCTCGTCGCCGATCTTCCGGCGCAGCCACGACATGTGCATGTCGAGGGTCTTGGACCCGCGGAGGTCGGTGTCGCCCCATACCTCTTCGAGGATGACGTCGCGCGAGACCACCTGTCCGGCGTGTTCGAGCAATACCCGCAGCAGTTCGTATTCCTTGTTGGCCAGCGCCACCTCGGACCCCTCGACCAGAACGCGCCGGGCGGCGCGCTCGAGCCGGATCCCGGACACGTCGACTACGTCTTCCTGTTCGCCGGAACCTCGGCGCCGCAGCAGTGCGCGCACCCGTGCCATCAATTCGGCGAGCCGGAACGGTTTGCCGACGTAGTCGTCGGCGCCGGCGTCGAGCCCTACGACGAAGTCGACTTCGTCGGTGCGGGCGGTGAGCATCAGTACGGCGAGTTCGGAGCGGTCGGCACGGATCTGTCGGCACACCTCCAGGCCGTCCATCCCGGGCAGGCCCAGATCGAGGATGAGGAGGTCGTAGTCGCCCGAGAGGGCGCGCTCGAGAGCCACCGGTCCGCTGTGTTCGACCGTCACCTCGTATCCCTCGCGGCCGAGGGCGCGCGACAGCGGTGCCGCGATGGCTTCGTCGTCTTCGGCGAGTAGAACGGCAGTCACGGGTTCAGCGTACGGACGATTGGCGCGCTTGTCGGGATTACCACGCTTTGCGCCGGGTGTCCCCTTCGTGTGGATGCCGCAGGCCGTGTCGTTCCCCGTCGTTGCGGTCGTGCGCGTCGAACGCCTGCTGGTAGAGCAGGGCGTGGACCTGCTGCACGTCGGGAATGTCGTCGAACTCGAGCGGGTCGTCGGCGGCCGAGACCACCACCAGGGTTCCGGTGCGCAGCATCCGGTCGACGAGACCGTGCCGGAACTGCACGTTGCTGATCCGGCCCATCGGAATGTCGATGCCGGTGTGGGTAAGGACGCCGGTGCGCACCAGCACCCGCCGGTCGGTGACGATGAAGTGGGTGCTGAGCCAGCCGACGAGGGGGATGAGGCAGCGCCACCCGACCAGTACGGCCCACAACAGCAGGATGGCGACACTCAGGACGGTTGCGGCAGCTCCGTCGAGTTGCGCCTGCACCACCCCGAGCAGGAATCCGGCGAGCGGGGTCGCTGCGAGGAGGATCGCTGCCGGAACGATCAGTGCCTTCCAGTGCGGATGACGGTGGAGCAGCAGCTCTTCCCCGGGTGCGAGCGCGTCGTCGGGATATCCCATGGCGCCCACGATGGCACACGCCGGTGCCGGACCGTTCGTCCCCGTCGTCGTCAGGCGGGACGAAGGTGCGTGATGTCGCCCGCCGCCACGGCCACCGGTTCCCCGCCGCCGTCGGGCCGGATCACGAGCCGGCCCAGGTCGTCGACGTCCACGGCGATGCCGTGGAGTTCGGTGTCGCCGGGCAGCACTGCGCGTACCCGCTGACCGATCGTGCCGCACCGCTCGCGGTACGCGGCAGCAGGTCCTGCGGTGTTCCATCCCGCACGTCCCCACGCGCGGATGCGCTCGGCGAACGCCGTGAGCAGGGTTTCCGCGAGCAGCGTCCGATCGAGGTCGGTCGCGTTCTCGAGCAGCAGCGACGTGGCTGTGGGAACCGGGAGTTCTTCGGCGGTGAGACTCACGTTGAGCCCCACCCCGACCACGACAACGGGTTCCGGGGAGGTCGACGCGACCTCCACCAGGATCCCGGCGAGCTTGCGGCCGTCCACCAGCACGTCGTTCGGCCATTTGAGCTGCGCCGGGACTCCCCCGACGGATCGCACGGCGTCGACAGTGGCGATCCCGGCGACGAGCGGCAGCCATCCCAGGTCGCTCAGGGGGCACCCGGGCAGGCGCAACAGCACCGACGCGATGACCTGCGCCGCCGGGACACCGTTCCAGGTTCGTGAGTGCCGGCCGCGGCCGCCGCTCTGGAATTCGGCGAGCAGCACCCGGCGGTCGGCGCCGGTGGCCGCGAGGGCGAGCAGGTCCGCGTTGGTCGAGCCGGTCTCCTCCACGACCTCCACTTGTGTGTAGAACGCTGCGTTTTCCTGCGACGAGAGTGCCCTCTGCAGTCGATCGGCGTCGAGGGATACGCGCAGGGCGGCGACATCTGTCGATTCGTGGGATCCGGCCATGCGCTCAGACTAGGCTCGCGTGATCCGTCCTATCCGCCGGTAGCTTCAGTTCAATAATTCAACACAACCGGGACCGGCGCGGCACAGGTATGTGACGCTCGCTAAGCTGACTGGCCATGACCACTGTCCAGGAGCCCTCCGCGTCCGAGGCGGCGAGTACGCCCGATATTCACACCACCGCCGGCAAGCTCGCCGACCTGCGCAATCGTCAGGCCAAGGCTCAGGCTCCCGTCGGTGAGGCCGCCATCGAGAAGGTGCACGCCAAGGGCAAGCTGACCGCCCGTGAGCGCATCAACGCATTGCTCGACGAAGGCTCTTTCGTGGAGCTCGATGCCCTCGCCCGCCACCGCAGCACCAACTTCGGCCTGGCCGAGAACCGTCCCGTCGGAGACGGCGTCGTCACCGGGTACGGCACCATCGACGGTCGCGACGTCTGCGTCTTCTCGCAGGACGCCACGGTCTTCGGCGGAAGCCTCGGTGAGGTCTACGGCGAGAAGATCGTCAAGGTCATGGATCTCGCGGTGCGCACCGGGCGCCCGCTGGTGGGTATCAACGAAGGTGCCGGCGCGCGTATCCAGGAAGGTGTCGTCTCGCTCGGTCTCTACGGCGAGATCTTCCACCGCAACGTGCAGGCATCCGGCGTCATCCCCCAGATCTCGCTCATCATGGGCCCCGCCGCCGGTGGTCACGTCTACTCCCCCGCCCTCACGGACTTCGTCGTCATGGTCGATCAGACCAGCCAGATGTTCGTCACCGGCCCCGACGTCATCAAGACGGTCACGGGCGAAGACGTGACGATGGAGGACCTCGGCGGCGCGCACACGCACATGGTCAAGTCCGGTGTCGCGCACTACGTCGCAGAAGGTGAGCAGGACGCGCTCGACTACGTCCGCGACCTGCTGTCGTACCTGCCGAGCAACAATCAGGCCGCTGCGCCGCGCACCGCGCCGACCGATCCGATCGACGGGGCTATCGAGGATTCGCTCACCGAGGAAGACCTCGAGCTCGACACGATCATCCCCGACTCCGCGAACCAGCCCTACGACATGCACGAGGTCATCCGCCGTCTCCTCGACGACGACGAGTTCCTCGAGGTCCAGGCGGAGCGCGCCCGCAACATCATCATCGGCTTCGGTCGCATCGACGGCCGCAGCGTCGGCATCGTCGCGAACCAGCCGACGCAGTTCGCCGGCTGCCTCGACATCGACGCCTCCGAGAAGGCCGCCCGCTTCGTGCGGACGTGCGACGCGTTCAACGTGCCCATCGTGACCCTCGTCGACGTGCCCGGCTTCCTGCCCGGCACCGAGCAGGAGTTCAACGGCATCATCCGCCGCGGCGCGAAGTTGCTGTACGCGTACGGCGAGGCGACGGTCGGCAAGATCACCGTCATCACCCGCAAGGCGTACGGCGGCGCCTACGACGTCATGGGCTCCAAGCACATGGGCGCCGACGTCAATCTGGCATGGCCGACCGCGCAGATCGCCGTCATGGGTGCATCCGGAGCCGTGGGCTTCGTCTACCGCAAGCAGCTCAAGGACGCGGCCGCCGCCGGCGAAGATGTCGACGCGTTGCGCCTGCAGTTGCAGAACGAGTACGAGGACACCCTCGTCAATCCGTATATCGCTGCCGAGCGCGGGTATGTCGACGCGGTGATCCCGCCGTCGCACACGCGCGGTCAGATCGTCTCCGCGCTGCGGCTGCTCGAGCGGAAGATGGTTTCGCTTCCGCCGAAGAAGCATGGAAACATTCCCCTGTGACCTCAACGAGAGGGATCCACATGACAGCGACCCAGTTCGCGACGTCGCACACGGGTGGCGCGCAGTGACGGCGACGGCAGAGGACAAGATCATCACCGACACGGAGATCGAAGCGACCGACGCCGTGCCGGTGACCTCCGGAAACGGGCAGGTCACTGCACCGGCCGAGCCGGAACCCGCGGCCGAGGCGGCGGATTCGGCCGATGAGCTCGCCGTTGCGTTGCGGATCGTCAAGGGCAACCCGTCCGACGAGGAGATCGCAGCCCTCGTGTCGGTGCTCGCGGCGGCCGCAGGGTCCGCGGCACCCGAGGGCGACGGCAAGCCGCCCGAGACGTGGGGCGATCCGACGCGGATGCACCGCCAGTGGGCACCGTTCTCCCCGTACTCGTATCCGAACAGAGGCTGAAATGCCCCGCCTGGTGTTGGCATCGGCTTCTCCCGCACGCCTGTCGGTACTGCACGCAGCAGGAGTCAAGCCGCTCGTTCAGGTATCCGGAGTCGACGAGGATGCCGTCGTGGCAGCACTCGAGTCCGGAACCGCACCCGAGGCGGTCGTCACGGCGCTCGCCCGGGAGAAGGCCCTGGCCGTCCTTCCGGCACTCTACGAGAGCGGCTTGAAGGACGCGGTGATCATCGGGTGCGACTCGATGCTGCTCGTCGACGGCGTGTTGCAGGGCAAGCCCGGCACGGCCGAGGTTGCGCGCGAACGCTGGCGGACGATGGCGGGACGAAGCGCCGAATTGCTCACCGGGCACAGCGTGCTCCGGGTCGCGGACGGCGAGCAGGTCGCCGAGGCATCCGCGCACAGCGGCACCGTCGTGCATTTCGGTACACCGACCGAAGAGGAACTCGAGAGCTATCTCGAGAGCGGCGAGCCGCTGGAGGTCGCGGGCGCGTTCACGCTCGACGGTCTCGGCGGCTGGTTCGTCGACAGCATCGAAGGCGACCCGTCGTCCGTGGTGGGCATCGGCTTGCCGTTGGTGCGCCGACTGCTCGCCCAGGTCGACATCTCGGTGGCGCAGTTGTGGACCGAGAACGCGGCCATTCCAATCGAAGCTCTCGAAAACTGATCGGGTTCCGGAGCATCCCCACCACCGAATCCGAGGACTGCCATGAATGACATTGCGGGGTCCGCGACGCGAGAAAGCTTCGTGTTGCTGAGCCAGGACCCCTTCTTCGACGTGGTCGTCGACCTGGTGGCCGGATATCTCGTGTCCGCCTTCGTGGATCCGGCGGAGTGCGAGGTGTCCGGGTGGACATTGACCTGCCTCCCGGCGGCCGGCCGCACCGCGGACCATCAGCGGCTGTTCACGCTGGCCGTCGGTCCGGTCGAAGTGCTCTACATCGAGCGATACATGGAGGACGGCCGGACCGTCGACTACCGCACGGTGCTGACCACGTCCACGTCCGCGCTGACCCAGCAGACCGGGTCGTCTCCGGACGCATTGTCGATGCGGTATCCCCTGCTGAAGTTCCACGAGTCGGACAACGTGGCGACGGACGGCGACGCAGTCGTCATCGACTGGTTCCTCAGCGACGAGGGCGCCGACGAGCAGTTCTTCGCGCTTCCGCTCGACGAGACCACCATCGGCCCGTTGGCCGAGCGTCTCGCCGCGCAGGGCTCCGGCCCGTATGAGGAGTATCACAACCGCTGGTTCGCGCAGCACATCCTCGAAGTCATCGCAGAGGGCTGACATGACGATCCGGCTCCCGAAGGTGCTGGCAACCGCGGACGACGCGGCGGCACTCGACGTGCTCGACCGCTATTTCCGTGTGCCGCTGCCGAAGACCGGACGGCTCCGGAGCGGCGCACTGTGGGACGAGTGGGATCCCTCCGGCACCAGAGGCCGCGACGTCGACGTCTTCACCTCCGACGACCTCGTCGCCGTCACCTTTCTCTCGGTCGAGGTACCGCCCGACGGTGCCGACGTCCTGCTGCGGGAACGACGCGACGAGTTCGCCGCGCTGCTCGCAGCCGTGGGCCCCGACCGGGATCTGGTCGACCAGGCCGACGAGATGACGCCGCAATCTCCTGCGGTGCAACTCGAAACGGCGATGTGGACTGTGCCGGGTGTCGGGCGCACTGTCGCGTCCAAGCTGATCGCGCGGAAGCGTCCACGCCTGTACCCCGTCTACGACCGCGTGGTCGGCGAGGTGCTGGATACGAAGAAAGCCCACGTCGAACCTCTTCGGCAAGCGTTGCGGGACAACGACGGCGCGCTCCATCGGCGTCTCGTCGGGTTGCGTGACCTGGCCGGGCTCCCGGAGTCGGTGTCGGCGCTGCGGGTACTCCACGTCCTCGCGTGGATGCAGCTGAAGGCGCCTACCGCGGTCTGACCTGCCGGTCGTGCCCGAACGAGCTGCGGAGGGAGCGCCCGAGCGAGCGGGCCATGGCCGCCGCCTTCGACTTGGCGCGTTCGGCATGGACTCCCTCGAAGTGCGCGTCGACCGTCTCGGTCCACAACTCCAGCCAGCGCGCGATGCGATCCGGGCCGAGTCCGTGATGGGCGTGCAGTGCCCGGTGCACCGGCAGGAAGGCACCGTCGTACCGGGTGGTGCGGAACAGGATCTGTTCCCAGAAGTCGCCGACGGTGACCAGGTGCTCGTCGAGCCCGACGACAGCAAGTACGTCGAACACCGGCGCAAGGACCTGATCCCCGAGGGCCCGCTCGTAGAACCGTCGCACCAGGACGTCGATGTCGGCGCGACAGCGGAGATCCGGGCGGGGGGATCGACTGCGCGTCACGTCCTCGAACGCTACCGCCTAGAATCGACTGCGCACCTGCCACCACTGCCCCAGGAGCTCTTAGTGCCCGTCGCACCCGATAGCAACTCGTCGTTCGCCGCCTACGCGGATCCCGCTCGTCTCGTGTCGACCGAGTGGCTCTCGGCCCACCTCGGGCATCCCGAGATGAAGGTCGTCGAATCCGACGAAGACGTGCTGCTCTACGACGTCGGGCACATTCCGGGCGCCGTGAAGATCGACTGGCATCTCGACCTCAACGATCCGGTGACCCGCGACTACATCGACGGCGAACAGTTCGCCGCGCTGATGGATCGCAAGGGCATCCGCCGCACCGACACCGTGGTGATCTACGGCGACAAGTCGAACTGGTGGGCCGCGTACGCGCTGTGGGTGTTCACTCTCTTCGGTCACGAGGACGTCCGGCTCCTCGACGGCGGGCGCGACGCGTGGATCTCGGAGAACCGCGACACCACCCTGGAGATCCCGTCGTCGACGGCGAGCGGCTATCCCGTCGTCGAACGCAACGACACTCCGATCCGCGCCTTCAAGGACGACGTGCTCGCGCACCTCGGTGAGGTTCCGCTCGTGGACGTCCGCTCGCCGCAGGAGTACACGGGCGAGCGCACCCACATGCCGGACTACCCCGAGGAAGGCGCCCTGCGCGGCGGTCACATCCCGACGGCGATCTCCATTCCGTGGGCGAAGGCCGCTGCTCCGGACGGACGTTTCCGCTCGCGCGCCGAACTCGACGAGATCTACTCGGGTGTGGACAAGAACGCCGATGTCATCGCGTACTGCCGGATCGGCGAGCGGTCCAGCCACACCTGGTTCGTGCTCACGCACCTGCTCGGATACCCGCATGTGCGCAACTACGACGGTTCGTGGACGGAGTGGGGCAACGCGGTGCGCGTGCCCATCGTCCGGGGCGACGAGCCGGGAACAGCAGCGGTCGCATGAGCATTCCCGCACCCCTCGCAGAGATCGTCGACGACTTCGCTGCCGTCGACGGTCAGGACAAACTCCAGCTGCTCCTCGAGTTCAGCCGCGAACTGCCGCCGCTGCCTCCCGAACTGGAGGAGGCGGCGATGGAGCCCGTGCCCGAGTGCCAGTCGCCGCTGTTCCTCTCGGTCGACGCGGCCGACCCCGGCAGCGTGACACTGCATTTCAGTGCTCCCGCCGAGGCTCCCACCACGCGCGGATTCGCGTCGATCCTGCACCAGGGACTCGACGGGCTCAGCGCGAAGGAGATCCTCGAGGTTCCGGACGACTTCTACTCCGCGCTGGGCCTGGCCGACGCCGTCAGCCCGCTGCGGTTGCGCGGCATGAGCGCCATGCTGGCGCGCATCAAGCGCCACCTGCGCGCTTGAGCCCGCGGTAGTCCGGGTCCGATGCAGTTCACCGAGTTGGCCGACTACCCCATTGCGGCAGGAGTCCTGACGGAATGGCTGCCGTGCGCACCCGAAGACGCGTGGAAGCAGGACAGCCGACCGGCCTCCTATATCCACGAAGCTCATTTGAGGCGTTCCAGCGGTGCCCGTTACGGAGGCGGCCGGGAATCGTGGCTCGGCACCGCGTTCGAGATCGACGGCGAGATCGACCCCGAGAAGTTCCGCGTCGCACTACAGCGCTGGATCGATCGGCACGAACCCCTGCGCAGCCACACGAGCCTCTCCGACCCCGATCGGGCGGACAGCCCGCTCGTGCGCCGGACCGTGCCGCCGGGCAAGATCTCGGTCCGCTGCATCCGTCATGATCCGAGCGACCCCGACACCATCCGCGACCACCTGCACGGACTGTTCGACGACTACACCACCCCGCACCACTGGCCCGCGTACGTGTTCGCGACGCTCGAACGGCCCGGCCCCGCACCGTGTTTCACCGTGTTCTTCGGCGCGGATCACTCCATCATCGACGGCTACTCGATCGTGCTCGTCGCCCACGAGATCACCGCTTTGTACGAAGAGGAACGAACCGGCCGGCCCGCGGCGCTGTTCCCGGTCGGCAGTTACATCGATTTCGGCGCCGCCGAACGCGACGGGTCCGAACGACTCGACGACAAGCACGAAGCCGCGCGGATCTGGCAGCACACGCTGAAGGTGTGCGGCGGCCACGCACCGTCGTTCCCGCTACCCATCGGACCCCGTCCCGCGCACCCGTTCCCGCAGCAACGCGCGGCGGAACGCTGGTTCGACGACGCGCAGGCGTCGGTGTTCGCGGCGCGGTGCCGCGACGCGGGCGCCGGGTTCTTCGCCGGCGTACTCGCGTGCCTCGGTGCGGCGACGCGCGAACTGGCGGGTGTGGACAATTTCCGTGTCATCGCGCCCTCCCACACCCGGACGGGACCGATGTGGGCGGGCGCGCTGGGGTGGTTCGTCGGCCTGCGTCCGGTCGACCTCGACCTCACGGGGACAACGGATTTCGTCATCCTGACTGCTCGCGCCGCGCGCGAACTCCGTCGCACCCGTGCCGGTGCGCTCGTGCCGTTCGACCGGATCGGGGAGTTGCTCGGCGTGCCGATCAGGCCGAGATTCGTCGTGTCCTACATGGACGTTCGGTTCGTGCCGATGGCTGCGCAGTGGCCGGAATGGAACGCGCGAGCGCTCCGCAGCCGCAGCTTCGCCCACGACGTCTACATCTGGATCAACCGGACGCCGGAGGGCGTGAACATGTCGGCTCGTTTCCCCGACAATCCCGTCGCGGCGGCGAACGTACTCCGCTTCCTTCACCGGACCCGTGAACTGATGTCCGACGTGGTGGCATCCCCGCCACGGGCCGCCGGAGGCCCGGATCCGGGGGTCTCACCTACCGGCGAGTAGCGTTGCAAGCTCGAGGGCGCACCGTAATGTGTAGACGCCATCCGGTTACATCGTCTAGCGGATTGGTGCTTAGACTGCCGCTTGACGGAAATAACCTAACGATCGATAGCAGGAGGCTCCGTGCCCAGTCATGCCAGCGCGCAGATCACGAAGGTGCTCGTCGCGAACCGCGGCGAAATCGCTGTGCGGGTCATCCGCGCGGCGAAGGATGCGGGGTACGGCAGTGTCGCTGTCTACGCTGAGCCCGACGCCGACGCACAGTTCGTGAAGCTCGCAGACGAGGCGTTCGCGCTGGGCGGCACCACCTCCGCCGAGTCCTACCTGGTGTTCGACAAGATCCTCGACGCTGCGGCCAAGTCCGGCGCCGACGCGATCCACCCCGGTTACGGCTTCCTCTCGGAGAACGCCGACTTCGCTCAGGCTGTCATCGACGCGGGCCTGATCTGGATCGGCCCCTCCCCCCAGTCCATCCGCGACCTCGGCGACAAGGTCACCGCCCGGCACATCGCCGAGCGCGCGAAGGCCCCGATGGCGGCCGGCACCAAGGATCCCGTCAAGAACGCCGACGAGGTCGTCGAGTTCGCGAAGCAGTACGGCGTCCCGGTCGCGATCAAGGCTGCATTCGGTGGCGGCGGTCGTGGCATGAAGGTCGCGCAGACCATCGAGGAGATCCCCGAGCTCTTCGAGTCCGCCACCCGTGAGGCCATCGCCGCCTTCGGTCGCGGCGAGTGCTTCGTCGAGCAGTACCTCGACAAGGCACGCCACGTCGAGGCGCAGGTTCTCGCCGACCAGCACGGCAACGTCATCGTCGCCGGCACCCGCGACTGCTCGCTGCAGCGGCGCTTCCAGAAGCTCGTCGAGGAGGCGCCCGCGCCGTTCCTGACCGACGACCAGCGTGCGCGCATCCACGCATCGGCGAAGGCGATCTGCAAGGAGGCCGGTTACTACGGCGCCGGCACCGTCGAGTACCTGGTGCAGGGCGACACCGTCTCCTTCCTCGAGGTCAACACCCGCCTGCAGGTCGAGCACCCCGTGACCGAGGAAACCTCCGGCATCGACCTCGTCCGGCAGCAGTTCCGCATCGCCAACGGCGAAGAACTCGAGATCAAGGAAGATCCGACTCCGCGCGGCCATTCCTTCGAGTTCCGCATCAACGGTGAGGACGCCGGCCGCGGCTTCATGCCCGCTCCCGGCCCGATCACCGTGTACCGCGAGCCCACGGGCCCCGGCGTGCGTGTCGACTCCGGCGTCGTCCAGGGCGACGTCATCGGCGGCCAGTTCGACTCGATGCTCGCCAAGCTCATCGTCACCGGTGAGACCCGCGAGCAGGCGCTCCAGCGCGCCGCACGTGCCCTCGCCGAGTTCGAGGTCGACGGTCTGGCCACCGTCATCCCGTTCCACCGCCACATCGTCGAGAACCCGGCCTTCATCGGTGACGGCGAGAAGTTCGACGTCTATACCAAGTGGATCGAGACCGACTGGGAGAACCCCATCGAGCCGTTCACCCCGGGCGGTGCCGTCGAGGACGAGGACGAGGGTCTGCCCCGGCAGAACGTCGTCGTCGAGGTCGGCGGACGTCGCGTCGAGGTGTCGCTGCCCGGTCAGTTCTCGCTCGGCGGTGGCGGCGGCGCTGCCGGTGCCATCCGCAAGAAGCCGAAGCCGCGCAAGCGTGGTGGCGGCCAGGGCGGCAAGGCGTCGGGCGACGCGGTCACCGCGCCGATGCAGGGCACCGTGGTCAAGGTCGCTGTGACCGAGGGACAGGAAGTCGCCGAGGGCGATCTCATCGCGGTCCTCGAGGCCATGAAGATGGAGAACCCCGTCACGGCGCACAAGTCCGGCGTCGTCACCGGCCTCACGGTCGAGCCGGGTTCCGCCATCACCCAGGGCACGGTTCTCGCCGAACTCAAGTAACACCAGCACTTCTCGGGAGGCCCCCCACCGCGTCGTCGGTGCGGGGGCCTTCCGTCTTGTGCGCACCGCGACGGGTTCCACACCACGCCACGGGACTTCCAGCCTATCGGCGTGGGTATTTGTGACCTATTCTCTTCGAGACTGTCGGGGTCGCTGTCGCACTGTTGATTCCATCCGCGGCACGTAACCCCTGCATGCCGTGGAGGGTTACGTGCCGCCATCCGCAAGGGACGTATGTCGCACGAACTCCACCACTTCTCCATGGGAATGTGGCTCTTCGCCCTCGGTTGGTTCGCGTCTGCCGTGGGGTGTTACGCGGGTCTGACATGCGCCCGCCACGCCACCCGGATCGCCGAGTCTCGGGCCCGCTGGACCTTCCTCGCGAGCGTGGCGATCGGCGGCATAGGCGTCTGGCTGATGCACTTCATCGAAATGATGGGCTTCTCGGTTCCGGGATCGCCGGTCCGCTACGCGCTGGCGCCTACCCTGCTCTCCGTCGCATTGGCGGTCGGCGCGACCTGGTTCGGGCTGTGGATCCTCCAGGCGAACGTGCGGCTGCTGCGGTCGTGGTCGCCGGGTGAACGACTGTCCGTGGGAGGCGTGGTGATGGGTCTCGCGGTCGCCGCCATGCACTACACCGGCATGTCGGCGGTGCGGGTACAGGGAGAACTCGAACAGCAGAGTCCCTACATCGCGGGATCGGTGGCGATCGGGGTGGTCGCCTCGCTCACGGCCCTGTGGCTGTCCGGTTCGACGGAAAGCGCGGCGATGCGCAGCGTGGCCGCGGCGGTCATGGCCACCGCGGTGGTCGCGCTGCACTACACCGGCATGGCGGGAGTGGCAGTGCACGTGCTGCCGGACGCACCCGAGCCCACGGGGATGACCGTGACGTCGCTGATGTTCCCGGGATTCATCGTGGGGTTCGTCGTTCTCGGTGTGATCGTCCTGCTGCTCCTGGCGTCACCGAGCCACGACGACCTGCGCGCCGAGGCCGAGATCGCGGCCTGGGAATCGGACGCGCCCCGCACGCCTGATCTCCACTAGGCTGGACCCATGGGCGAGCGTCCCGAGGTCCGCATCGGAACGGCCGAACGCGAAGAAGCCGTGCAAATGCTCGGAGAACACTTCGCCGCCGGCCGGCTGACTCTCGACGAGTTCGACGAGCGGGTGACCCGCGCGACCGAAGCTCGTACCCGCGGCGACCTCGTCCCCCTGTTCCGCGACCTGCCGTCGGTGCCGCCCGCACTGCAACCGCGTGAGCCCAGCGAGAACGTCTATCTCAACCTCGTGATGCTGATTCCGCTCGTGCTCGTCGCGCTGCTGCTCCTGGTGGCGATCCGGCATCCGATCGCGGTCGTCCTGGCGCTCGTCGCCCTGTGGATGCTCGGGCGCCGCGCGTATCGGCTGGTCACGGAATGGCGAGCGCCGGGCTGACGGAATTCGTTGCCCGCGCCGGAGCCGACTAATGTTGCCGCCATGCCCCGATTCACCTGGCGACGAATGCTGCCCCTCCTGGTTGCCGCCGCCGTGATCACGGTGATGCTTCTCCTGCCCGGAGACACCACCCCTTCGGGGCCGCCGCACACCGACAAGGTGACCCACGCGCTGATGTTCGCGGTGCTCGCGTACTGCGCTCGGTACGCCCGTTTCACACCGGCGATCACGCTCGCGGGACTGGCCGTCTACGGCGTGCTCACCGAGGTGTTGCAGGCGACCGTCGCGGTTCGCCGGTCGGGATCGGTGTGGGACTGGTGCGCCGACCTCGTCGGCATCCTCGTCGGCCTCGCCGTCTTCGAGGTGCTCCGCCGACGCACCCGCGCGGCACGCTTGCGCTGAACGCGGTGCCTCCCGCTGGGGGTGCGCTCAGTTCGCCGGATCCGCCGACGCGACCAGACGGTCGCGCAGGGCTTGCAACTGCTCGTCGTCGAGGCCGAGTCCGGACGCGAAGTACTCGTCGATGGTGCCGTACCGGGTCGTCACCTCGTCGATCGCAGTCTCGAGATATTCGCGTCGCACACCGAGGATCGGGATCAGCATCTCGGGGTCGCCCCCGCGTTCGGCGAAACGGGCGAACATGGTGTCGAAAGCGGGCAGCAACATGTCGTTGGTCCGTAGGTAGTCGGTGAACACCGCCTCCTCGTCCGCGCCCGCGAACATGAGCAGCGACGCCGCCGCCCACCCCGTCCGGTCCTTCCCGGCGCTGCAGTGGACGAGCGCCGGAACATCGCCCCGCGCAAGGTCTTCTGCCAGAACCCGGTACGACGCGACCGCGCTCGGCAACGTCACGAAGTCGCGGTAGCTCCCGCGCAGGTACTCGGCGGCGCGGCCGTCACCGAACGCCTGGGCTGCCAACGCGGGATCGGCGACGATGTCGGGTAGCGCTGCCGCGACGGAGCCCTTGTCCCGGTCGGCGAGCACGTCGAGCGCGACGTGGCGGGCGTGCGCCGGAAGCCTGTCCGGACGGAGTTCCTGTTCCGCCGCCGTCCGGAGATCGAACACGGCGGCGATGCGCAGCGCCGCGAGCGTGTCGAGATCGGTCTCTGTGATCCGGCTCAGATCGGTCGACCGGTACACCACGCCGGTGCGCACCGCACCGCCGAAGGAACTCCGGTACCCGCCGATGTCACGAAGATTGGCCAGCGACGGGATCGCGAAGGTGCTGGTGTCTGCGGCCGGATCGTTGCCGAGTGCTTCGGTCATACCGACAAGCTACGGCGTCGTGCTCGGAGCCGGACAGTCGCTCACGGTTCAGTCGTACTGCGCCACCACCCGGTCCAGGGCGCCGAGCGCCTCGTCGAGTTCGGCGGTCGTCACCGTCAGCGGCGGCCGGAACCGGATTCCCCGGGTGCCGGTGCCGATCATGAGCACACGCTCGTCTTGGTACAGCGCGCTCAGCACCGCGTCGCGCACCCCCGCCGGCGGCAGGGTGATCGCACACATCAGCCCGCGGCCGCGCGGTTCCGTGACCGCGGGGTGGCGTGCGGCGAGGCGCTGCAATCCGGTCAGCAAGTGGGCTCCGGACCTGCGGGCGTGCTCCACGAGCCCGTCGCGTTCGACCACCTCGAGGGTGCGGCGGGCGCGGACCATGTCGGTCAGGTTTCCACCCCAGGTGGAGTTGATGCGCGAACTCACCGTGAACACGTTGTCGGGTATCTCGTCGATTCGCCCGCCCGCCATGATCCCGCAGACCTGTGTCTTCTTGCCGAACGCCACGATGTCGGGAGACACCCCGAACTGCTGGTACGCCCAGGTGGTGCCGGTGAGCCCGACGCCGGTCTGCACTTCGTCGAAGACGAACAATGCGTCGTTCGCGCGGCACAGATCCGCCATCGCCCGGAAGAACTCGGGACGGAAGTGGTGGTCGCCGCCCTCCCCCTGGACGGGTTCGGCGATGAAGCAGGCGATGTCGTGCGGACGCTCCGCGAACGCTGCGCGGGCCTGGTCGAGCGCGCGCTCCTCGGCTTCTGCGATGTCGCGGCCGTCGCACAGATAGGGCGCGTCGATGCGCGGCCAGTCGAACTTCGGGAAGCGGTCGGTCTTGACCGGATCGGTGTTGGTGAGCGACATGGTGTACCCGGTGCGACCGTGGAATGCCTCGCTCAGGTGCAGCACCGCGCCTCCCAGTGCGGGATCGATCCCACGGGACTCGTTGACGCGGCTCTTCCAGTCGAAGGCGGCCTTGAGGGCGTTTTCGACGGCGAGTCCACCACCGTCGACGAAGAACAGATGCGGCAGGCCGGGATCCCCGAGGACCCGGGCGAAGGTGTCGACGAACCGGGCCATCGGCACGGTGTAGATGTCGGAGTTGCTCGGCTTGTTCGGCGCGACCGTGCCGAACTCCTCTGCGGCACCGGGATCGTCCGCGAGTGCGGGATGGTTCATGCCGATCGCCGACGAGGCGAAGAACCCGAACATGTCGAGGTAGGTGGTGCCGTCGCGCTGGTCGACGAGCCGTACGCCGCGCGAGCGTTCGAGGTCGAGGACGAGGTCCACGCCGTCCGTGAGCAGGTGTCGTCGCAGGGTGTCGTGCACCCGGGCGGGCGACAGGGATTCGGCACTGTCCGAGTGCCGGAGCGCAGTACTCATGCGCTCACCATACGTACGTTTTTTCGGATCTCGGCACTGATTACAGGAAATTAACCGGGGAAGTCCCCTACTGTTCGTAAAAGGTTTGGAGGATGACGGTGCTGCGGGTCGCTACGTTGGCGGTGGCACGGATTTCCTGGAGGAGTTGTTCGAGCGCCCGCGGCGAGGCGACGCGCACCAGGAGGATGTAACTTTCGTCCCCGGCCACGGAGTGACAGGATTCGATGGCGTCGATATGGCGCAATCGCGCCGGGGCGTCGTCCGGCTGAGACGGATCGAGAGGGGTGATGGCGACGAACGCCGAGAGCGCAAGACCGAGCGCTTCCGGATCGATCCGCGCGCTGTACCCACGAATCACGTTGCGTGACTCGAGCCTGCGCACCCGGGACTGGACGGCCGACACGGACAGCCCCGCCTTGTCGGCAAGCGCGGCCAAGGTCGCCCGCCCGTCGATACCCAGTTCGCGCAGCAGCAACCGATCGATGTCGTCCAGTCCGTCTTTGCTCGATTCCGGCACCCGCGCAGATTATCCGAGCCCGAAGGGACGACACCGATGAATGCCACCTCCGACCTCCGCACACGTGCAGCCACCGCACTGAGCCGCTGCGGGGTCGAACTGCCGGACGGCGGTGCACTCGGCGTCACGAGCCCCGTCGACGGCACCGAACTCGCCCGAGTGCCCCTCCACTCCGCCGAGGACGTCGATTACGCCATCGCCCACGCGGCACACGCGTTCGAGCAGTGGCGCGACGTGCCCGCCCCGGTTCGCGGCCGGCTCGTCCGCCGGCTCGGTGAGTTGCTCGTCGAGCACAAGAGCGACCTGGCAGAACTCGTCACGCTCGAGGTCGGGAAGATTCCGTCCGAGGCCGCGGGCGAGGTGCAGGAGATGATCGACGTCTGCGACTTCGCCGTCGGATTGTCGCGCCAGCTGTACGGGCGGACGATGCCGTCCGAACGTCCCGGCCACCGCCTCATGGAGACCTGGCATCCGCTCGGTGTCGTCGGGGTGATCTCGGCCTTCAACTTCCCGGTGGCGGTGTGGTCGTGGAACACCGCGATCGCGCTCGTATGCGGCGACCCGGTGGTGTGGAAGCCGTCCGAGACCACCCCGCTCACCGCACTCGCCTGCGACGCCCTGCTACGCCGCGCCGCCGAGGAGGTGGGCGCACCCGACGGGCTGCACCACGTCGTGCTCGGGGACGCGACAGTCGGGGAAGTCCTGGTCGACGACCCGCGGATTGCGCTCGTGAGCGCCACCGGCTCGGTCCGGATGGGACGCCTCGTCGCTCCTCGCGTGGCAGCGCGGTTCGGCCGGTCCCTGCTCGAACTCGGCGGCAACAACGCCGCGATCGTCACCCCATCGGCAGATCTCGACCTCACCGTGCGCGGAGTGGTGTTCTCGGCTGCCGGCACCGCAGGACAACGGTGCACCTCGCTGCGCCGGCTCATCGTGCACCGGTCGATCGTCGACACGGTCGTCGAGCGGATCGGCAAAGCCTATTCCGGGTTGCAGGTCGGCAACCCCTTCGACGAGGGCGTGCTCGTGGGGCCGCTGGTCTCCGAAGCCTCGTACGAGGCGATGCGCGACGCACTCGATCGCGCGGAACGCGACGGCGGAACTCTCGTCACCGGAGGGGAACGGGTCGACGTGCCCGGCGGCGGGGCCTACGTCTCCCCCGCCCTGGTGCGCATGCCGGACCAGACCGACGTGGTTCGGGAGGAGACCTTCGCGCCGATCCTGTACGTCCTCGAGTACGACGACCTCGACGAGGCGATCACCCTGCACAATGCCGTGCCGCAGGGCTTGTCGTCGTCGATCTTCACGCTCGATCAGCGCGAGGCCGAACAGTTCCTCTCGCGCTCCGACTGCGGTATCGCGAACGTCAACATCGGCACGTCGGGGGCGGAGATCGGCGGCGCATTCGGTGGCGAGAAGGAGACAGGTGGAGGTCGCGAGTCCGGTTCGGATTCGTGGAAGGCGTACATGCGCCGCGCGACCAATACCGTGAACTACTCGACGGAACTTCCGCTCGCGCAGGGCGTCGAATTCGGCTGAGTACCCGGCGTCACTCGTCGAGTGACGCCAGGTACTCCGCGTTCCCGCGCACAGCCGCCTCGTAACGTTTCACCTCGGCTGAGTCCACCCGATCCGCGATCAACGACAGTGCCTCTGCCAAAGCAGTATTCGGACGTCCGGCTGCGTGCAGTGACAGGATCTCGAACAGCCGAAGCGAGTCGGATTCCGGGTACTGCTGTCGAGCATCGGCGAACACGGCCAGGGATTCCTCGAACCGTCCCAGGTTCCGTAATGTGCTGCCGTACTGGAGCAGGGCTCTCCGGCGTCGATCCCCGGAGAGCCCTGCCTCGAAGGCCTCCAGGTAGTACTTCTCGGCCGTACCCTCTTGTCCCGCAGTGTCGTAAGACCCGGCAAGTTCGTACAGCACTGCCGCATTTCCGGGGTTGGCCCCGAGAAGTGCCGCGAAGTACTCGATCGTGGGGTTCATGTTCGCGCGGTCTCGCGCGTCGAAGCCGGCAGCGATGGCTGCCTCCAGTTCGGGCGAGTTCTCTGAATCCGACATGCCCCGACTATTACAGTTCGGTGGACACGAACGGATACTCCGTTGTCAGAATTCGGACGAAACGTGTCGAAGTGGACGCTGAGCGCCGTGCGTCGACCTTCTCGCCGCCCGGATCGACCGCGAGTCCAGGTTGCCCACTCGTCAGTGGTTGCGCAATGCGTCCACGAGTTCGTTCTTGCGCATGCTCGAGTAGCCGCTCAACCCGAGTTCTTTCGCCCGCTTCTTCAGTTCGCCGACGGTCCAGTCGTCGTACGAGCCGGATTCTCCGCCCTTCTTTCCCACCTTCGATTTGCCCTGGGCAGCGGCAGCATTGGAAATCCGGGCGGCTTTCTCCTTCGACGCACCGTCTCGCAACTCCTCGTACATCTTTTCGTTCTTGATGGACGAATTCGGCATCGTTGTCTCCTCTCCGGTGTGCGGTGGTGTACCCGTCAGGTCCCGCTCCGACACGTCTCGAGCCAGAACAGTCGCGACGGCCGCGCGGGCTGTGGTTCCGTTCCCACCGGCGATCAGCACCGGAGACGTCAACTCTCCGGATCGAACCCGGGGACGGAGGACAACGTACGGAAAGTTCGCCGCCTCCCCCACTCGACGTGTGCATAGGCGAGCGACGAGGCAAGATCCACATCGCCCTGGACGATCGCGTCGACGAGAGAAATGTGTTCGCCGTGACGAACCTGCGGATCCCGCTCGATATTCGCGACATTCAAGCGGGTGCTGCGTTCACGAAGCGGTTCCATGAGTACACCCAACAGGTCGTTCCCACAGAGGTCCTCGATCGCCGCGTGAATGTCACCGCTGTGGGTGTGAAAGCCGGGGAGATCTTCCCGGGTGAGAGCTTCCTCCGCTGCCCGCAGGGCTTCCGACAACCGCTCCGGGGATGCCCCGTTCGCGACGGCAGCGGCTGCCCGCCGGGCAGCGAGCGGCTCGAGCGCGGATCTGATGTCGTACAACTGATTCACCCCGCTTCGAGTCACCTTTGTGACGATCGCGGGCCGACGCGGCGAGAGCGTGACGAGCCCTGCCGCCTCGAGCATCGGCAGCGCTTCACGGATCGGGACCCGGGATACCTGCAACTCTGCCCCGAGGTCCCGTTCGCTCAGTGAATCGCCGGCGGCCAACCGTCCGTCGTTGACCCGGTCACGGATCTCTTCGAAAACCCATCGGGACAGGCTCGAGTGCCCGTTTCCTGCAGCCATGGATGCCTTCCGGTCGATCAGACAATTCCGCCGATCTCACGAGCGTAGTTCCGCTTTGCTTGGTATACCGCAACGGAGGCGTGTGACCCGATCTGTTCCAGACCGGACGGACGACCAACGATGTTTCGGCCGTTCAAGTGCGATGAAACGACTTCTTAACTCGGCGGCAACCTACAACGACACGACGCTCGATAACTTTCTCGTCACCTACTGGTATACCAAGCAGAGGAAGCTTGATGAGCACTCCTGTAACTGAACCCGTGGACTCGTCCCCCGGAGACCCCGCCCCGAAAGACACCCTCAGCAACCAGATCGAAGCTGCGTACTCACGTATCGGAGTCACCTCGGCGCACATCGGCATCGTCGCCATGGTGTTGTTCGGCGTCTTCTTCGACGCAATCGAACAGAACACAGTGGGCATAGCCGGCCCGATTCTGAAAGCGGACTGGGGCCTGGGAGGTACCCAGATCGGACTGCTCAACACTGCTACCTTCACGGCCGTCGCCCTCGGTCGAATCCTTGCGGGCGCCGTCATGGACAAACTCGGACGACGCACGCTGCTGGGCGCGAACCTCATCGTCTTCTCGATCGGCTCGCTCCTCTGCGCACTGGCGCCCAACTACGAGGTACTGGTCGGCGCACGCTTCCTCGTCGGACTGGGACTCGGCGGTGAGATCGCCGTGGCCGTCATCATGCTGTCGGAATTCTTCTCGGCACGGCACCGCGGAACCGCGGTCGGTCTGATCAATGTCGCGGCGGCCGGCCTCGGCAACATGCTTGCGCCCTTGTTCGGCGTCATCGTGTTCGCTGTGTTCTCAGGGCCCGACAATTGGCGCTGGCTCTTCGGCCTGCTCGTTCTGCCTGCTCTCGCTGTCGTGGTTTTCCGGCGCTCACTGCCCGAGACACCTCGATACCTTGCAGCCACCGGCAGAATCGGCGAGGCCAACGTGGTCATCGCCCGACTCGCTCAGGGCAAACTTCGCGGTCCCGTCGACCCGTCGATCACCTACCTCGACCCTTCCCTGGCCGAGGTCGAGGAGGCTACCCCGAAGTCCCGGTGGACCGAGATATTCGGGAAGCGTTACCGCCGTGCCACACTCGCACTCGGTATCGCTGTCTGCATGTCCTACGCCGCTCAGATTTCGATGCTCACACTCATTCCTGTGATCCTGACCGAGCGCGGCCTGTCCATCAACACCGCTCTTTGGTACACCCTCGTCATGCAGTCGGGCTCGCTCGCGGGTGCGCTCACCGCGGCGCTGATCGCACGTAGACTCCCCCGAAAGCTGACACTGACGTGCGGCGCTTTGCTCGGTTTTGTCGCGGCGCTCGGATTCGGGTTCTTCGCAACGAACATCGGACTCGTCCTCGTGTTCGGTGCGTTGTTCAACTTCGCGGTGATCATCCTCAACACCACCATCTGGCTCTTCGCGCCCGAGCAGTACCCGACCCGCATCCGCGGACTGGCGACGTCCGTCATCCTCGCCATCGGTTCACTGTCCGGCGGGTTGTTCCCGCTGATCGCCGGAGCCGTCCTGGACGCTTCGGGGGTCGGTGCGATGTTCGGCCTGCTTACCGCGCTCTTCCTGGTGTGCGGTATCGCGGTGCAGTTCCCCCGAGAAACGGTCGGACAGCCTATGCCCGAGGACATCTGACGTGACCGACTCCATCCTCGTCGTCAATCCGAACACCAACGAGGAGACCACCGAGATGCTGGTCGAGGTGGCAGCCGGCTTGCTGGCCGAAACCGGTACCAGGGTTATCGGAATAACCGCACGGGCCGGCCCACGCATGATCACGAATGCGGCGGCCCTGACCGACGCCGCGACACACACGGTCGACGTCGCGATGGAGGGTATCGAACTCCACGATCCCGTCGCCATCATCGTCGGAGCCTTCGGCGACCCCGGAGTGTCCGAGCTTCGCTCGCTGACCGACATTCCCGTGGTGGGGATCGGCGAGGCGGCTGTACTCGCGGCAAGCAAAGGTGGTCGACGCTTTGCCATTGCGACCACGACCGGCGAGTTGGCCGACAGCCTGTGCTCGCTGGTGGCGCGAGTCGACCCGAGTGCCGACTTCGCCGGAGTAATGCTCACCAGTACCGGGCCGCTCGCGCTCGCGTGCGCCCACGAGGAAAGCGTGACCGAACTCGACGCAGCAGTAGACGAGGCCGCCGCAGCGGGAGCAGAGGCTGTGGTCATCGGTGGCGGCCCCTTGAGCGCTGCAGCACGTGTGCTGTCTGCTCGCTCCGATGTCGTGATCATCGAGCCGGTACCCAGCGCGGTCGAGTGGGTGCTCGAAAGGATCGTCGAGCCTGCGATCTGACGACTCGTCGGCACAAGCACACCAGAGATATATGCGGCGCACTTCTTCAGGACGCGGTCGACATGCGGCGCCTCGATACCCGATCCACTCGAGGCGACGCACGACCGAGGTGTTTCCACCCGGTCCAAAAAGCGCTACCGGAAGCCGGAGGTCGCCCTCGTACCGACCACGTGGGCCCTACGCTCCTGCAGGATTATGTGTCCTGCACCACACCCTGTGGTAAACCGGGGAACATGTACCCAGGGAACTTCGTCGCCACCACGCCCGACAAGCCGGCGATCATCCGGCCCGCGACCGGCGAGTCGCTCACCTACCTCGAACTCGACGAACGCTCCACCCGGTTGGCGAAGCATCTGCGTGCCGCAGGACTCGAGCCGGGCGATCACCTCGCGTTGATCTCCGACAACGATCTGCGGGTGATGGAGGTGTACTGGGCGGCGCTGCGGTCGGGCCTCTACATCACCGTCGTCAACCGTCACCTCACCCTTGGGGAAGCCGCGTACATCGTCGAGGACTGCGATGCGAAGGTGCTGATCGTCTCGGCGCGGGCTGTCTCCGCCGTCGACACCTCCCCCGGCGCCTACCCGGGCGTCTCCCACCGCCTGGTGTTCGGCGGGTCGCTGCCCGGCTTCGGCGATTACGAGAACGCCCTCTCGGGCTACGACACCTCACCTCTGGACGATCAGCCCCGCGGCCGCGACATGCTGTACTCGTCCGGCACGACCGGCCGCCCCAAGGGCATCGAACCGGCGCTGGCCACCGGTCAGGTCCACGACACTCCCGATCCGTACACCGCGGTGTTCGCGCCGATGTACGGGTTCGACGACACGACCGTCTACCTGTGTCCCGCACCGCTGTATCACGCTGCCCCGCTGCGGTTCTGCGGCACGATCCAGTCCGTGGGCGGAACCGTGGTCCTCATGGACCGCTTCGACGCCGAGGAAGCGCTCGCCCTGATCGAGAAGTACTCGGTGACCGCCTCCCAATGGGTACCGACGATGTTCGTGCGAATGCTGAAATTGCCCGAGGAGACGCGGGCGAAGTACGACGTGTCGAGCATGAAGGTCGCGATCCACGCCGCGGCGCCGTGCCCACCGGAGATCAAACGGGCGATGATCGAGTGGTGGGGTCCGGTGATCCACGAGTACTACGCGTCCACGGAGGGCGCGGGCGCGACGTTCATCGACTCCGAGCAGGCCCTCGCCCGTCCGGGATCGGTGGGCCGCGACGGCATCATGGGCATCGTCCACATCTGCGGCGACGACGGCGACGAACTTCCCACCGGCTCGATCGGAACGGTGTGGTGGGAGCGCGACGAACACCCCTTCCGGTACCACAACGATCCCGAGAAGACCGAGAAGGCAACGCATCCCGGTCATCCGACGTGGACGACGAGCCTGGATATCGGGTACCTCGACGACGACCGCTTCCTCTACCTGACCGACCGTGCTGCGTTCATGATCATCTCCGGTGGGGTCAACATCTACCCGCAGGAGTCGGAGCACGTTCTCACCCTCCACCCGAAGGTCTACGACGTGGCGGTGATCGGAGTACCGAACACCGAAATGGGCGAAGAGGTCAAGGCTGTCGTGCAACTCGCGGAGGGAATCGTCCCGAGCGACGAACTCGAACAGGAACTGCTGGATTACGTGCGCGCCAGAGTGTCGCATTTCAAGGCGCCGCGAAGTATCGACTTCTCCGACGACCTGCCCCGCACGCCCACGGGCAAACTGGTCAAGCACAAGTTGCGTGCCCGCTACGTTCCCGCGGCAGGTTGACGATGTCCACCGTCCGCGGAACCGACTCGACCGCAGTGTCGCTCGCAGAACTGTCCGGCGAACTGCCGGAGGGCGCACTAGTCACAGATCCGGACATCCTCGCCGGATACCGCCACGACCGTGCCCAGAACCCGGCCGCCGTCGTGCCCGTCGCGCTGGTGCGCGCCACCTCCACCGCCGACGTGCAGGCGACGCTGCGATGGGCATACTCCCATCGCGTCCCGGTGGTGCCGCGCGGAGCCGGAACCAGCCTGTCGGGCGGGTCGGGTGGCATCGCCGGCGGGATCGTGCTCAGCACCGAGAAGATGCGCGCGATCACCGTCGACATCGATACGCGCACCGCGGTCGCGCAGCCCGGACTGTTGAATTCCGAGGTCAAGCGGGCCGCTGCGGAGCACGGATTGTGGTACCCGCCGGATCCGTCGTCGTTCGAGATCTGCACGATCGGAGGCAATGCCGCGACGAACGCGGGCGGGCTGTGTTGCGTGAAGTACGGGGTCACCTCCGACTACGTGCTCGGCATGGAAGTGGTGCTCGCGGACGGCACCGCCGTGCGACTGGGCGGCCCGAGACTCAAGGATGTCGCGGGCCTTTCCCTGACGAAACTGTTCGTCGGCAGCGAGGGCACGCTGGGCGTCATCACGGAAGTGACCCTGCGACTGCTGCCGCCGCAGCCACCGGCGTCGACGATGGTCGCGACATTCGGGTCGGTGCAGTCCGCGGCCGACGCGGTCGTCGCGATCACCGGCGTGCTGCGGCCGGCGATGCTCGAATTCATGGATCGGACCACGATCGGAGCCGTGGAGGACATGCTGCGGATGGGCCTCGACCTGTCCACCGAGGGAATGCTCATCGCGCGGTCGGATGCCCCCGGCGCGGCCGCCGCCGAGGAGATCGCGCAGATGGCGCAGGCGTGCAGGGACGCGGGCGCCGACGAAGTGTTCACCACCGACGATCCCGACGAGGGGGAAGCGTTCGCCGCGGCCCGCCGGATGGCCATTCCCGCGGTCGAGCGGACGGGGACGTTGTTGCTCGAGGATGTGGGAGTGCCTATACCCGCGCTTCCCGCGCTCGTGGAGGGCATCGCCGCGCTCGCCGCCGAGCACGATGTCACCGTCGCGGTCATCGCGCATGCCGGTGACGGAAACACCCATCCGCTGATCGTGTACGACCCCGCCGACGCGGAGATGACCGTGCGAGCACAGGAGGTGTTCGGCAAGATCATGGATCTCGCGATCGAATTGGGCGGGACGATCACCGGCGAACACGGCGTGGGACGACTGAAGAAGCCGTGGCTCCCCGACCAGGTCGGGCCCGACGTCATCGCGCTGACCAGGCGAATCAAGGATGCTCTGGACCCTCGATCGATCCTCAATCCGGGAGTGGTGTTGTGACGCGACCGCACGACACGGGGCGCGCGGTGACGCCGAGTGTGACCCTGCACCCGCGCAGGCCGGTGAACGGACATAATCGTCGCGTGAACATGCGTGCGACCGACTCCGTCTCCGAACTCCCCCTGCGCGACACCAAGTATCGCGAGCTCGCGCGATACCCCGAATTCGGAGTCGTCACAGCGTGGTTGCGCGACTATGTCCGGTCGAGCGTGCCCAACGCGCGGATGAGCGAGCGGGAGTACTGGTCGGTCTCGTGCCTCCCCGACACCTCGGTGTCGGCGGCGGGCCGCCGGCTCGTCACCGTGCACGCCGGCGACCTCGAAGTGGCCGGTCTCTATCTCGAGACCCCGGGGCCGGGCGTGCGCAATGTCCACGGGTGGATCACCGTGATGCGCAAGGACCTGGAAGTGGCGTGCGGGGCGCCGCTCGACCGGGTCGCCGCGACGTCCCCGGCCCTGCGCGTCACGGAAAGCGGCCCGAGGGCAATCATCGGATGGACGGAGACGCCGGAGAGCAAGGAGCAGTTCGAGGCCCTCCCGTGGCGGGCTCCGGCGCGCGCTCTCGTCACCGAATTGGTCCGCACCGGACGCAACCGCTGGGCCGACCTGCATTCACCCCAGATCGCCCAGTTCGCGTTCGAGGACTGAGACTGTCGGCGGTCGGGTGCACGATGGACAGGTGAGCGCTGTCCTCGACCGATTCTCCGAGCCGACCCGCGAATGGTTCGGAGGAGCCTTCGACGCGCCCACACCCGCTCAGCTCGGCGCGTGGGAATCGATCTCGTCGGGAGCGCACACCCTGGTGGTGGCCCCGACCGGTTCGGGCAAGACACTGTCGGCGTTCCTCTGGTCGCTCGACCGGCTCGCCGCCACCCCGGCCGAGGAGACGGTCGTCCGGGAACAGCGGACGCGGGTGCTCTACGTCTCGCCGCTCAAAGCTCTCGCGGTCGACGTCGAACGCAATCTGCGCTCGCCGCTGGTCGGGATCACCCAGACCGCCAAACGGCTCGGTCTCACCCCGCCGGACATCAGCGTGGGGGTCCGCTCCGGCGACACCTCGCAGGCCGACCGGCGCAAGCTCGCGCGCACTCCTCCCGACATCCTGATCACCACTCCCGAGTCGCTGTTCCTCATGCTCACCTCGTCTGCGCGGGAGAACCTCGCCGGGGTCGAGACGGTCATTGTCGACGAGGTGCACGCCGTCGCGGGCACCAAGCGCGGCAGCCACCTCGCGCTGTCGCTCGAACGGCTCGACCTGCTGCTCCGCACCCCCGCGCAGCGCATCGGGTTGTCCGCGACGGTGCGGCCGCACGAGGAGGTAGGCCGGTTTCTCGCCGGGGGCGCACCGATCCGGATCGTCGCTCCCCCGGCCGCCAAGACCTGGGATCTGACCGTGCGGGTGCCCGTGGAGGACATGACCGAACTGGGCGTCGCCGAACCCGACGAGGACTCCGCCTCCCCGACCCCTCAGGCCGGATCCATCTGGCCGCACGTCGAAGAACAGATCGTCGACCTGATCACAGCCCACCGGTCGACGATCGTGTTCGCCAATTCTCGTCGTCTCTCCGAGCGACTCACCGCCCGTCTCAACGAGATCTACACCGAACGCGCCGGCACCGACGTCGAGCGCACGGGCAAACCTCCGGCGCAGATCGGGGCACCCACCGAAGTCACGTACGGCGCCGAACCGGTGCTGGCCCGCGCCCACCACGGCTCGGTCAGCAAGGATCAGCGCGCCCTCATCGAGGACGACCTCAAAAGCGGGCGGCTACGGTGCGTGGTGGCGACGTCGAGCCTCGAACTCGGCATCGACATGGGCGCGGTCGACCTCGTGATCCAGGTGGAAGCCCCACCGTCCGTCGCCAGTGGGCTGCAACGGGTGGGACGCGCCGGCCACCAGGTCGGCGAGACGTCGCGGGGTGTGCTCTTCCCCAAGCACCGCACCGACCTCATCCACTGCGCCGTGACGGCGGAACGCATGGTCGCCGGGCAGATCGAAGCCTTGCAGGTGCCCGCGAACCCGCTCGACGTACTTGCTCAGCAGACGGTCGCCGCCACGGCGCTCGAACCTGTCGACGTCGACGACTGGTTCGACACCGTCCGCCGCAGCGGGTCGTTCGCGACGCTGTCGCGGCCGGTGTTCGAGTCGGTACTCGACCTGATCGCCGGCCGCTATCCGTCCGACGAGTTCTCCGAACTGCGGCCCCGTGTGGTCTGGGACCGCACCGAGGGCACGCTCACCGGGCGTCCGGGCGCGCAGCGGCTCGCCGTCACGTCGGGCGGCACCATTCCCGACCGCGGCCTGTTCACCGTGTTCATGGTCGGCGAGAAGAACACCCGCGTCGGTGAACTCGACGAAGAGATGGTCTACGAGTCGAGGGTCGGCGACGTGTTCGCACTCGGGGCCACGAGCTGGAGGATCGAGGAGATCACGTTCGACCGGGTCCTGGTGTCCCCGGCATACGGTCGTCCCGGTCGCCTCCCGTTCTGGCACGGCGACAGCCAGGGCCGCCCCGCCGAGCTCGGTGCCGCGCTGGGCGCGTTCATCCGCGAACTGGGACACGCCGACGTCGAGGAAGCCGAATCACGTTGCCGCAAAGTCGGACTCGACGACAACGCGACGGTCAACCTCATCGGTCTGCTCGCCGAGCAACGCACCGCCACGGGCCAGCTCCCCACCGACCGCACCCTCGTCGTCGAACGGTTCCGCGACGAACTCGGCGACTGGCGGCTGGTGTTGCACTCGCCGTTCGGGCTGCGGGTACACGCGCCGTGGGCGCTCGCGGTCGGCGCCCGGTTGCTCGAGCGTTACGGCGTCGAATCCCATCCGACAGCCTCCGACGACGGCATCATCGTGCGACTCCCCGACGCCGACGACGCCCCTCCCGGATCGGACATCTTCATCTTCGATCCCGACGACATCGACGACATCGTCACCGAGCAGGTGGGCGGATCGGCGCTGTTCGCGTCGCGGTTCCGTGAGTGTGCGGCCCGTGCACTGCTGCTGCCGCGCCGCAATCCCGGCAAGCGGGCGCCGCTGTGGCAACAGCGGCAGCGGTCGGCCCAGTTGCTCGACGTCGCCCGCCGGTATCCGACCTTCCCGATTCTTCTCGAGACCGTCCGGGAATGCCTGCAGGACGTCTACGACCTGCCCGCCCTGCACGATCTGCTCGGCCGCGTCGCTCGCCGCCAACTCCGTCTCGTCGAGGTGGAAACCCCGACGGCCTCCCCCTTCGCGTCGTCGCTGCTGTTCAACTACGTCGGGGAGTTCCTCTACGAAGGCGACAGCCCGCTCGCGGAACGCCGCGCGGCCGCGTTGTCGCTCGATTCGACTCTGCTCGCCGAGTTGCTCGGCCGTGTCGAGTTGCGCGAACTGCTCGACGCCGACGTCATCACGGACGCCGAACTCGAACTGCAGCGACTGGCACCGGACCGGCGCGCGCACGACGCCGAGGGTGTCGCCGACCTGTTGCGGCTGCTCGGTCCGCTCACCGACGCCGAACTGCGCGCCCGCACCACCGACGACCCCACCGAGTGGATCGCCGATCTCGCCCGTCAGCGCCGGGCCCTGCGCGTCGCGTATGCGGGCGAACAATGGTGGGCGGCCATCGAAGACGCGTCCCGCCTGCGCGACGCGCTCGGTGTGCCCCTGCCCATCGGCGTTCCGGCCGCCTTCGTCGAGCCGGTCGCTGATCCACTCGGTGATCTCGTCGGCCGCTATGCCCGCACGCACGGTCCGTTCACCGCCGCCGAGGTCGCTGCCCGATTCGGCCTCGGCGCCGCTGTCGTCGACGCCGTGCTGGGTCGACTGGCCGCCGAGAGACGGGTCACCTCGGGCGAGTTCCGTCCCGGTTCCACCGGTTCCGAGTGGTGCGATTCGGAGGTCCTGCGACGGTTGCGGCGGCGTTCGCTCGCGGCCGCGCGCCAGGACGTCGAACCGGTCAGCACGGCCACGCTCGGCCGGTTCCTTCCCGACTGGCACCATCTCGGCCGCGGTGCCGGAGGTACCGCCCTCTACGGGCTCGACGGGGTACTCACCGTAGTCGAGCAACTCGCCGGGGTGCCGCTCCCCGCGAGCGCACTCGAACCGCTGATCCTCGCGCCCCGCGTCCGCGACTACTCGCCGACGATGCTCGACGAGCTGACGTCGACGGGCGAAGTGGTGTGGTCGGGCGCCGGCTCGATCTCGGCCAAGGACGGCTGGGTGGTGCTGCATCCGGCCGATCTCGCTCCCATGACGCTCGCCGCCCCCGAGGATCTGGACCTGTCTCCGGTCCATCGCGCGATCCTCGACTCACTCGAGGGCGGCGGTGCGTACTTCTTCCGCCAGCTCGCCGGTGCGGTCGCCGCCGGCGAACCCTCCGCAACCGACGCGAATGTCGCTGCCGCGCTGTGGGAACTGGTGTGGGGCGGGTACATCGCGGGCGACACCCTGGCGCCGCTACGGGCATTGATCGGCGACACCTCCCGCGCCACTCCCGCGCACCGCACACCGCGGCGGGCACCGCGCGGGCGGATGTACCGGCCACGACCGGCGATGCCGTCGCACACCGGGCCCCCCACCGTGAGCGGCCGATGGTCCTTGCTTCCCGAACGCGAGCCCGATCCCACGATCAGGGCGCACGCCACCGCCGAACTGCTGCTCGAGCGGTACGGGGTCGTCACCCGGGGTGCCGTAGTGAGCGAGGGCATCCCCGGAGGGTTCGCCACGATGTACAAGGTGCTCACCCGATTCGAGGAACGCGGCCGTTGCCGGCGCGGATACTTCGTCGACTCCCTGGGGGGTGCCCAGTTCTCGACACCCCCGGTCGTCGACCGGTTGCGCTCGTTCGCCGACTCGATAGAGGGACGTCACGACGAGACGGCGGCAGTCACGCTGGCGGCCTGCGACCCCGCCAACCCGTACGGTGCAGCGCTCGCGTGGCCGAAGTCGGCTGCTCCCGACGACGCACCCCGCCACCGTCCCGGCCGAAAGGCGGGCGGTCTGGTGGTGCTCGTCGACGGTGGTCTCGTGTTGTTCATCGAACGCGGCGGGCGCACGATGCTCACGTTCGACGACGATCCGGGGCGGTTGCGCACCGCGTGCGCGTCCCTCGCCGCCGCCGTCAAGCGCGGAGGCGTCGACAAGATCGTCGTGGAGAAGGTCGACGGTGACTCCATCCACGGGCACACCTTCGCCGAAATCCTTGCCGAAGCGGGGTTCTCGGCGACACCGCGCGGTTACCGGCTGAGGTTCTGACGATGCCGGAAGGCGATACAGTCCATCAGGCAGCGGCACGGCTGCACACCGCCCTCGCGGGCAGAACGCTGACCGAGTGCGACTTCCGGGTACCCCGTTTCGCCACAGCCGATTTCACGGGAGCTGTCGTCGACGAAGTGGTGTCGCGGGGCAAGCACATCTTGATCCGGTTGCCCGAGAACACGATCCATTCGCATCTGAAGATGGAGGGCGAGTGGCACGTGTACGAACGGGGTGCGCGGTGGCGCAAGCCGGGTTTCAAGGCTCGCGTGGTGCTGGGTACCGAACGCATTCAGGCAGTGGGGTTCGAACTGGGGATCCTAGAGGTGCTCCCCCACGCTCGGGAGGACGATGCGGTCGGTCATCTCGGACCCGATCTGCTCGGCGCCGACTGGGATCCGGTGCGCGCGGCGGAGAACCTGTCCCGCGACCCGTCGCGGCCGATCGGCGCGGCGTTGCTCGATCAGCGCACCATGGCGGGCGTGGGCAATGTGTACCGGTCCGAACTGTGCTTCCTGCGCGGCGTGGACCCGCGGGAGCCTGTGGGCGAGTCGGGCGACCCCCGCGGCTGGGCGGACCTTGCGCACCGCGTTCTCACCGCGAACCGCGACCGGACGGTGAGGGTCACGACAGGTGATCGTCGGCGTGGCCGCAATCTCTGGGTGTACGGGCGGCGGGGCGAACCGTGCCGCCGCTGTGGGACACCCATCGAATCCTGGGAACTGGGCACGGCGACGGACCCGGAACGGATCGTCTACCGGTGCCCGCACTGTCAGCCGCGCGGTACCGGCCCGTAGGTTTCGGCAGCGTGCTCCAGAAGCGAAACACAGTGCGACACCAGCGTTTCCCTGGGCACCGTGATATCGCCTTCGAGATACCCCATGAACATGCTGGTGAAGGACCCAACCAACCCGACGGCCACCAGGTGCCGATATGCCCGGTCGTCGATGCCGACGAGACGATCCTCGACGAGGGCAACGAACGCCGGGGCGAGTTCGAGTCCCCGGCTGCTGAGCGCGGGTTCGCGGAGCGGAGCCAGGAGCAGCACGCGTCCCTTGGCCGGATCGCCGACCGCGAGGTCGACGAAGGCGCGCACCGCGGCCTCCGCGATGCCGGTGGGTGGGGCCGAGGCGACCGCCTCCGACAGTGCGTCGCGGGCCTGTTCCGCGACGTGGGCGTAGACCTCACGGACGAAGGTGTCGCGATCGGCGAAGCTCTCGTAGAAGTACCGCTCGGTGAGTTCGGCTGCGCGGCACACGGCGCGGACGTTGGCGATCGAACCGTCGGGTGCTCCGATCAGGTCGGTGCCGGCGGTGATGAGACGTTCCCGGCGTACCCGTCGGCGTTCTTCGATGCCGACCCCGGCCCAACTGCGGCGCGTGGTGCCCACTCTTGTTTCCCGTCGTTGACTACGTGCCGAACAGATCCTACTCTGACAACATGCGTAGTCAGTACTCCGACGGTCAGAGCGTCGACGAGCAGTCCCCGAACTCCGGCGAGGCGGCCCGTCCGGTTGCGCCGCCCGAACCCCTCGGTCCCGACTCGCTGACCTGGAAATACTTCGGCGGGTGGCGGGGCATGCTGTTCGGCCCCTGGGCCGGGTCGATGCAGAACATGCATCCAGGTCTCGGCGCCGGCGTCGAGGAACACTCGGAGTTCTTCGACGAGCGCTGGGAACGTCTCTACCGGTCGCTGTACCCGATCTACGGTGTCGTCTTCGACGGACCGAAAGCACTCGAAACCGCCACCCAGGTTCGGGGTTACCACAACACCATCCGGGGAGTGGACAAGAAGGGTCGCAAGTACAGCGCGCTCGACCCGGGCACCTTCTACTGGGCGCACGCCACGTTCGTCTACAGCCTCATGGTGTCGATCGAGTGGTTCGACGGCCCGCTCACCCTCGAGCAGAAGCACCGGCTTTTCGACGAACACGTCCAGTGGTACCGCCTCTACGGCATGCCGATGCATTCGGTTCCCGAGTCGTGGGAGGCGTTCCTCGAGTACTGGGACCACATGTGCCGCAATGTCCTCGAAGACAACAAGGCGACCCGTGACGTGCTCGATCTGTCCGGCCTGGACCGGCCGCCGTTCCTTCGGTGGTTCCCGGAACCGATTTGGAAAGCGTTGCGTCCGCCGGTGACCGCCGGGTTCGTCTGGCTCACCGTCGGCCTCTACGATCCGCCGGTGCGCGACCTGCTGGGATATCGCTGGAGCGCGCGCGACGAGAAGATCCACGCCCTCGTGGGCCGCGCAATCGGTCTCGGCGGCAAGGTCGTGCCGACACGCTTCCGCTATCACCCGCGCGCCCGCGCCGGCTTGGATCGCGCCGCCGGTCGCATCGCTCAGGACGCCCCGGTGCTGCACACCCCCGGACGGAATCTGCCGCCCGTCGATCGCCGTGACTCGCCCGTCCACTACAGCCCGAAAGTGACCTCACGGCACCGGCCCGGTGTGACACGCTGACCGTGTGTCCCCCACCCCGGCCCGCGACGTACCGCGCCGCCGGTTGGTTCCGTCCCGTCGGGTTCCGCTCTCTCGCAACACGGCGGCAAGCCGGATAAGTGCGTACGTCTACGGCAATGTGCTCGTCCTCGCGGCCCTGGTTCCCATCACGACCACCAAGCAGTACATCGGCATCGCGATCGTGCTGGGCACCGCGCTCTCGACGTTTCTCGCGCACGCTTTCGCCGAGTCGGTCTCGCAGAGCGTGCGGTCGGCGCGGCCGCTCACCCGCGCCGAGCGCTGGGAAGAACTCCGCAACTCCGTCCCGATCCTGTCGTCCGCGTCGCTGCCGTGCCTCGTACTTCTCACGGCGTGGCTCGGGTGGCTCGAACCGCGTACGGCACAAGTCCTTGCCGAGGTGGCGATCCTGATCCGCATCGGTTCGACGGTGTTCGTCGTCCAGCGCTTACAGGGCCGTCCCGCCGGCACCACGACCGTCTTCGCGGCATTGGGGTTGGCCCTGCTGGCGTCGGTGGTCGTGATCGTCAAAATCGCCCTGACACACTGACACACAGGCGCACTGACACACAGCTCACTGACGCACCGGAATCACCGCACGCAGGTCACCGGGTGATCGGTACCGGCTCCAGGATCTCCCCGCGCGCTTCGGGCGCCGCGACCCGCAGTGCGTCGGCCGACTCGTCGTCGGGCTGGGTCTGCGACAGGATCTCGGCCTCCACCCGGGCCCGGTAGATCTCGACCTCGCGGTCGACCGTCTCGTCGTCCCAGCCCAGCAGCGGTGCGACGAGCCGTGCCACCTGCTCGGCGCAGTGCACGCCGCGGTGGGAGTACTCGATGGCGATCCGGGTGCGGCGGGCCAGGATGTCCTCGAGATGCAGCGCGCCCTCCGCCGCCACCGCGTACACCGCCTCCACCTGGAGATACCGCGGCGCGTCGGTCAGCGGTTCGAGCAACTCGGGTCGGCCCTTCGTGTGTTCGAGAACCTGGTCGATCATCGAGCCGTACCGGTCGAGCAGGTGCTTGACCCGGTAGGGATGGAGTCCGTACTCCTCGGCGAGGGACATCGTCTGGTTGACCAGCGCGAAGTACCCGTCGGCGCCCACCAGGGGCACCTTGTGCGTGATCGACGGGGCGATCCGCGTGGGAATGTCCTCGGCGGCGAGATCGACCGCGTCCTCGGCCATCACCCGATACGTCGTGTACTTGCCACCAGCGATGGCGATGAGACCGGGTGCGACGCGCGCAACGGCGTGTTCGCGCGACAGTTTCGAGGTTTCGTCGCTCTCCCCCGCCAGCAGTGGCCGCAACCCGGCGTACACGCCGTCGATGTCGTCATGGGTGAGAGGCACCACCAGCACGCGGTTGACGTGGTCGAGGATGTAGTCGATGTCCGCTTTCGTGGCCGCGGGGTGGGCGAGGTCGAGGTTCCAGTCGGTGTCGGTGGTCCCGATGATCCAGTGATTGCCCCACGGGATGACGAACAGCACGGACTTCTCGGTGCGCAGGATGATCGCCGAGTCGCTCACGATGCGATCACGCGGCACGACGATGTGGACACCCTTCGACGCCCGCACCCGGAATCTGCCCCGCTGGCGGGACAGCGCTTGGATCTCGTCGGTCCACACGCCCGTCGCGTTGATGACCGCGCGCCCGCGGACCTCGATGACCGATCCGTCCTCGGAGTCGCGCACCCGCACCCCCGCTACCCCGTCGGCTTCTCGCAGGAATCCGACGACCTGCGTGGAGGTCCGCACCACCGCACCGTAGTGCGCGGCCGTTCGCGCGACCGTCATGGTGTGGCGCGCGTCGTCGACAACGGTGTCGTAATACGAGATTCCCCCGGTCAGCGAGGAACGCTTGAGACCGGGGACCATACGCAACGCGCCCGCCCGCGTCAGGTGCTTCTGCGCCGGCACCGATTTCGCGCCGCCCATCCGGTCGTACAGGAAGATCCCGGCACCGATGTACGGGCGTTCCCACACCCGATGAGTGAGCGGAAACAGGAACTTCAACGGCTTGACCAGGTGCGGGGCGAGCGTAGTGAGCGCAAGTTCGCGTTCGCGCAGTGCTTCCCGCACCAGACCGAACTCGAGTTGTTCCAGGTATCGCAAACCGCCGTGGAACATCTTCGACGAGCGGCTCGACGTCCCGGACGCGTAATCGCGGGCCTCGACGAGCGCAACCCGTAGTCCTCGTGTCGCCGCGTCGAGCGCCGCACCGGCGCCCACCACGCCGCCCCCGATGACGATCACGTCGAACTCTTCCGTGGCGAGTTGCCGCCACGCGTCGGCGCGCTGCTGCGGCCCGAGGGGTTGCACACCTGGTTGATTCACCGCACCGCTCCCGTGAGTCGCCGACGTATCCCCGACAAGGCTAGTAGGTTCGACCGCGCAGTGCTGAGTAGTTGCTGCTCGGAGCCACCCTGTCCGCACCTATCGAGGATCATCCGTGAACCAGTACATCGCCGCGTTCGACCAGGGCACCACGTCGAGCCGGTGCATCATCTTCGACCACGACGGCCATATCGTGTCCGTCGCGCAGAAGGAGCACCGGCAGTTCCTTCCCCGCGCGGGCTGGGTGGAGCACGATCCCGAGGAAATATGGCTCAACACCCGCGAAGTGGGTGCGGCCGCGCTGGCCAAGGCGGACGTGCGACGGCAGGACATCGCCGCGATCGGCATCACCAACCAGCGCGAGACGACCGTCGTGTGGGACCGCACGACCGGGAAGGCTGTGTACAACGCGATCGTCTGGCAGGACACCCGGACCGATCGGCTCGTCGAAGAGCTTGCCGGTGACGGCGGCGTGGACCGCTACCGCGAGGTCACGGGGCTTCCGCTGTCGACGTACTTCGCGGGCCCGAAGGCCCGGTGGATCCTCGACAACGTCGAGGGCGTCCGGGAGAAAGCCGATGCCGGGGAACTCCTCTTCGGCACTATCGACAGCTGGCTGGTCTGGAAACTGACCGGAGGTGCCGGTGAGGACGGGCACGGCCCCGGTGTCCACATCACCGACGTCACCAACGCGTCCCGCACGATGTTGATGAATCTCGAGACGCTGCAATGGGATCCCGACATCTGCGCGGAATTCGGGATTCCGCTCTCCATGCTCCCCGAGATCCGGAGTTCGTCCGAGGTGTACGGACACGCTCGCGAACGCGGGCCGTTCGCAGGCGTCCCCATCGCAGGGATCCTCGGCGACCAGCAGGCCGCGACATTCGGCCAGGCCTGCCTGTCCGAAGGCGAAGCCAAGAACACCTACGGCACAGGCAATTTCCTCCTCCTCAACACGGGCACGACGCCGGTCCGCAGCGAGCACGGACTGCTCACCACCGTGTGTTACCGCATCGGCAAGGGACCGACGGTCTACGCGCTGGAAGGCTCCGTCGCGGTGACCGGGTCACTCGTCCAGTGGCTGCGCGACAATCTCGGAATCGTGCGGTCAGCGTCCGAGATCGAGGAACTCGCCAGGTCCGTGCCCGACAACGGCGGGGCGTACATCGTGCCGGCGTTCTCGGGCTTGTTCGCGCCGCGGTGGCGCCCCGACGCGCGCGGTGTGATCGCGGGGCTCACGCGGTTCGTCGACAAAGGGCACCTGGCGCGGGCCGCTCTCGAAGCCACCGCGTATCAGACCCGCGAGGTCATCGAGGCGATGTACGCGGATTCGGGCGTCGAACTGCAGACGTTGAAGGTGGACGGCGGCATGGTCGTCAACGAACTGCTCATGCAGTTCCAGGCGGACATCCTCGGAGTGCCGGTCGTGCGACCGGTCGTCGCGGAAACCACCGCTCTCGGTGCCGCGTACGCAGCCGGTCTGGCCGTGGGGTACTGGGACGGCGAGGACGACATCCGACGCAACTGGGAAGCACAGAAGACCTGGGAGCCCACGATGAGCGGCGACGACCGGGAGCAACTGTTCGCAGCCTGGAACAAGGCGGTCGAACGCACCTACGACTGGGCCTGACGGGGCGTCGGCCGGGCTTGCCGGTCCGCCTCCGCCCAGAATTCGGGCAGTACGACGGCGAGAAAGTCCTTCGCCTGCATCGGAAGCGAATGGGTGGTGTCGGGCAGCACCTCGACCCTCGCATGCGGGAGGCGTCCGGCGCGGCGGGCAGCGGTAACGCCACCTGCGATCGAATCGCGTTGTGCGATGGCGACATACGTAGGCATCGTCAACGACCTCATCTCGTCGTCGGTCAGTCGTGACGGGACCGGAAGCGCCGCCGAGAAGTGTTCCGCACCGGCGAGGATCATCTTCGCGATGTCGTCGTCCGGGTCGAACTCTGCGCCACCGATCCGGCCGAAGGCGGAGCACCGCCAACTCTCGGGAAGGAAACCCATGGTCGCGACCATGGTCCACGCGAGCATGCGCACCGGCGGGTACGCGAAGGTGAACACCGGTTCCAGCAACGTCAGCGACCGGACGCGGTCGGGGAACCGGCGCGCGTAGGCCGCTGCGCTCGCACCGCCGAAAGAATGGCCGACGACGTGAGCACCCTCGGGTGCGAGTTCGTCGAGGACGTCGGCGATCCACAATGCCTGGTGCGCGGTCGAAGGCAGGGGCACGCTCTGGATCGACAGGCCGGCGTCGCCGAGCGCGTCGAACGCGAGGACCCGTCGGTGCGGCACGAACGTGCCGAGGTTCTCCGCCCACATCGGCACACCGGACGATCTTCCGGGGATCAGGACGACCGGGAGCACCCCGTCCACCTCGCCCGAGGTCCACTCGTACACGCGAACCGACCCGTATCGGGTTGCGACGTCGTGGGTGGAGGTAGGCACGGGCAGCGCGGACATGGCCCGCGTGTAGGCGTCCACGTACATCCGGCGCCCGTCCGCGTCACGGAAGTGACCGACACCCGGAGGGCCGAAGAAGATCTGCCGGATACTCGCTGCGCCCAGCGCTGCCAGCGCAGCACCCACCCCGATCCTGCTCCGGCGGCGCCACCGGGAACGACGGCCGAGGTGCGCATGTCGGGGTCGTGCGATCGGGTGCACCCCGTGATGGTGTCACGCGACGGAATAACGCCGCGGCCGAAACGGCGCTACCGCCCGCCCGGACCGTTCTCGCCGGGGCGGTAATCGTCGGGAACCGGATGCACGACGCGCGTGAGCATCTCGTCTTCCCCGACCTCCGCGGGGTCGGTCAGGTAGTACTCCCGTACCGGCCCTTCCGCGGGCACTCCGTCGTCGGCCAGACGCGCGAACAGCACGTGATACGCGACGGGCAACAGTGCGGGCGCTCCGGTGAAGTCCACTCCCGCGAAGACCCCACCGGGCAGGGTCACGATGTCGAACCCGGACTCCGGATCGAGCGGTATGCCGGGTGCGAGTTCCACGCCGACCCCGAAGGAGACCTCGCCGTCCAGCGCGGCGGGGTAACGGCCCACGACGGGAGCCGAGGTGTCCACTCCGAGCCGATCTGCCTGCGCGAGCACCGCGTCGATGGTTTCTGCTGCAGCGTGATCGAGCGTCTCCGCTGCCGCGACGGACTCCCTCCACAGCACCCTCTGGTCCGGAATGCGGTGCACGACGACGGGCAGATCCGTCGACGCCGCTGCTCCGAGAGAGTCGACGAGCGCGAACGAGCGTGCCGCCCGCGCGGCCTCGCGTTCGATGCGGGCGCGTTCGGCCGCAAGTACCTCGCTGCCGCGCGCCGGATCGTGCAGGAACACCCGGATCGCGGCGATCGAGACGTCGGCGCGCCGGAGCAACCCGATCCGCAGTGCGGTCGCCAACTGGGCCGACGTGTAGAACCGGTAGCCGGTGCCCGGGTCGACCCGTGCGGGCACGAGGAGACCTTCCCGGTCGTAGTAGCGCAGCGCCTTGATCGTCAGGCGTGCGGCGCGTGCGAATTCGCCGATGCTCATCCATCGCACCGGATCCGTCATTGCGGCCCACCGGAAACCGCGGCGCTCGCGGCGACGTCCGCCGCGTACGGGATGACGGTGATCACGTCCACCAGCAACCCGTCGGGGTCGGTCGTCATGAAATGCCGCTGCCCGAAATCCTCGTCCCGGAGCGTCAGCACGACGGGCATCCCCGCCGTGACCGCCCGGGCATGGACCTGATCGACGTCGTCGATCTCGACCGAGACCAGTACGCCCGCCGGCACCGTTCGGAAGCCCTCGGGCACGGTGTGGTGTTCTTGCTCGACGATCCCCAGTTGCACGACATCGGTGCCGGGTGCCTGCAATTGCACGTACCACCCGCTGTCGAAGACGACGGTGAGACCGAGCAGGTCGCGGTAGAAGTCGCGGCTGCGCGCCACGTCGCGGGCCTGGACCACAGGAAAGATGCTGTTGGTTGTCATGCATCCACCCTCTTTCCTCCCCCGAGGGGAGAGTCAAGGCCCGCGACGCGGGATCGTGAGCTGCGCGGATCTCAGTCCAGGTCGTCGTGGCGCATGAGCTGGCGGGCGGCTTCCGTCACCGAACCGCTAAGCGACGGGTACACCGCGAACGTCTGCGCGAGGTCCGCCACGCTGAGATTGTTCTGCACCGCGAGCGCGATCGGCAGGATCAGCTCGGATGCGGTCGGAGCGACCACGACGCCACCGATCACGACGCCGGTCGCGGGGCGGCAGAAGATCTTCACGAAACCTCGTCGCACTCCCGACATCTTGGCGCGAGGGTTGGTGTTGAGCGGGAGCATGACCGTACGGGCGGGCACCTCGCCGGCGTCGATCGTGGCCTGGCTCACGCCCACGGCTGCGATCTCGGGGCGCGTGAAGACTGCTGCGGCAACGGTCTTGAGCTTGATCGGGGTCACACCTTCGCCGAGCGCGTGGTACATCGCGATGCGTCCCTGCATCGCGGCGACCGACGCCAGCGGCAGCAGACCCGAGCAGTCACCGGCGGCGTAGATGCCGGGAACGGCGGTGCGCGACACGCGGTCGACGGGAAGGAAGCCCCTGTCGTCCAGTTCGAGCCCGACCTTGTCGAGTCCGAGACCCTGAGTGTTGGGGACCGAACCGACGGTCATCAGCGCGTGGCTGCCTTCGACGATCCGGCCGTCGGCGAGCAGCACGCGGATGCCCTTCTCGGTGCGTTCGACGGCGTCGGCGCGCGCGTGCTTGACGAGGGTCACGCCCCGCTCCGCGAGGACGTCCTCGAGCACGAGGGCAGCGTCCTCGTCCTCGTGCGGCAACACGCGGTCGCGGCTCGAGACGAGCGTGACGTGCACGCCGACCTCGGTGTAGGCGGAGACGAACTCTGCACCGGTCACACCCGAGCCCACGACCACCAGTTCCTCGGGCAGCGTGTCGAGGTCGTACAACTGGCGCCAGGTGAGGATGCGTTCGCCGTCCGGCTCGGCTCCCGGCAGGATGCGGGGGCTCGCGCCGGTCGCGATCAGGACCACGTCGGCGTCGAAGACCTTCTCCTCGCCGGTGTGGAGGTTGGCGCGGACCTTGTGCGCGGCCATGCCCGGCTGGCTGTCGATGAGTTCGCCGCGCCCGGAGTACAGCTTGACTCCGGCCGCTTCGAGCTTGGTGCGGATGTCGGACGACTGCGCACGGGCGAGACTCTTGACGCGGTCGTGCACCTGCGGCAGGGCGACGCTTGCGCCTTCGAGCTGGATGCCCAGGTCCCCGGCCCGGCGCATGTCGGTGCGGACGCCGGTGGACGCGATGAAGGTCTTGGAGGGGACGCAGTCGAACAGCACGCACGCGCCACCGATTCCGTCCGAATCGATCAGTGACACCGATGCGCCGTATTGCGATGCGACCAGCGCGGCCTCGTATCCCGCGGGGCCGCCGCCGATGATGACGATCCGGGTCATGGTTCTCCTCTGTATCGATTCCGAAGGGTGTCGGGGGCTTGCGCACAACGCACGCGGGGGTGTGCGGGCGTCCCCGACAACGCTATGCCACGAGCCCGTCCACTCGCATACGGACCTGGTAACACAGTGACGAGTGCCCCTGATCTTGCGTCGGGCGGCGACCCGTTAGCCTTACTCCCGTGCCGATCTACGCCGCCTACGGGTCCAACATGCATCCCGAGCAGATGCTGAAGCGCTGCCCGCACTCGCCGATGGCCGGGACGGGTTGGCTGCACGGGTGGCGGCTGACATTTGCGGGCGCCGACATCGGCTGGGAAGGTGCCCTGGCGACCGTGGTGGAGGATCCCGCGGCGAAGGTCTTCATCGTCCTCTACGACGTCACCGAGGACGACGAACGCAGCCTCGACAGCTGGGAGGGCGCGGAGCTCGGATTCCACCGCAAGATCCGGGTGCGCGTCGACACCGCCGACGGTCCGACCCTCGCGTGGCTGTACGTCGTCGACGGGTACGAGGGTGGTCTTCCGTCGGCCCGCTATCTGGGTGTGATGGCCGATGCAGCCGAGATTGCCGGAGCGCCCGCCGACTACGTGCGAGACCTGCGCACCCGCAACAGCCGCAACGTCGGTCCCGGGCGACCGGACAGCTTCTAGGCCCGGCGGGCGTCCCTACCCGACGCCCAGCGCCAGATTCGTCATCACCCGGACACCGACGGCCAGGGCTCTCTCGTCGAGATCGAAGCCCGGTTGGTGGATGTCGAGCTGGGGCCCGGTGCCCGACCACACGCCGAGACGGCCCATCGCGCCGGGCACATGCTCGAGGTACCACGAGAAGTCTTCTCCGCCACCGGATTGCGGAGTGTCGGACAGTGCGTCCGGTCCGACCGGACGGATCGCGTCCTCGAACATGCGCGCCGATACCTCGTCGTTGACGACGGGCGGCACACCGCGCAGATAGTTCAGCTGGTACCGGACCCCGGTCGGGGCGAGCAGGCCGTGGACGATTTCCCGCACCATCGGCTCGAGCAGTTGCCAGGTCGCGTGGTCACCTGTGCGGACGGTGCCGGCGAGCATGCCGGTACGGGGAATAGCGTTGGGCGCCTTGCCCGCACTGACGGTGCCCCACACCATGACGGTGCCCGTGCGCGGGTCGATGCGGCGGCTCAGCAGGCCCGGCAACCCGGTGATCACCGCACCCAGTCCGTAGACGAGGTCGCTGGTGAGATGCGGGCGCGAGGTGTGGCCGCCCGGCGAATCCAGGACGAGTTCGACGGTGTCGGCGGCGGAGGTGATCGCACCCACACGCATCCCGACCTTGCCCGCCTCGAGCCGCGGGTCGCAGTGCAGCGCGAAGATCCGTGAGACCCCGTCCAGTCCCCCGGCCGCGACGACGTCGAGTGCGCCGCCCGGCATCACTTCCTCGGCCGGCTGGAACACCAGTCGCACACCGACGGGCAGTTCGGGCAACGACGCGAGCGCCAGACCGGCGCCGAGAAGCACTGTCGTGTGCGCGTCGTGGCCGCACGCGTGGGAGACACCGGGCACGGTCGACGCGAACGGCAGACCGGTCATCTCCTGCAGCGGCAACGCATCCATGTCGGCACGCAACGCGATCCGCGGTCCGTCCGCCGGACCGAGATCACAGATCAGGCCGGTTCCGCGCGGCAGTACCTTCGGCGCGAGCCCGGCGGCGGCGAGGCTCGATGCGACGAACTCCGTCGTGGCGTACTCGTGCCGCGCGAGTTCCGGATTGGCGTGCAGGTGCCGCCGCCAGCTCACGAGGTCCTCGGTGTGTGCGCCGAGCCACTTCTCCACATAGGGGTTCATCGGCACTCGACCCCTTCGAGCAACCGGCCACGCTGGAAGGGATCGGCGGCGGCGCGGGCAGCAGTGGCCGCGAGGGCGCGGGCGCCGTCGACGACCGCACGGTCGGCCGACTCGGTGACGCATGCCGCAGCGAACGCTTCCTGATGCGTCACGGCACCGCCGGAGTCCAATCCGATGACCGGATGAATACCTGGCACCACGTTCGTCACGTTTCCCATGTCGGTACTGCCCAGCGGGCGCGATCCTTCCTCTTCGGGGGGCAACGGGGTGCGCCCGAGCCCGATGATCTCCTCACGATAGGCCCGCACGAGCCACGGGTCCGGGGTGAGTTCCGTGTACGGCGGCGACACGGTGCGGATCCGGTGCGTACAACCGGTCGCGAGCGCTCCGGCAGCGAAACAGGCTTCCGCCCGCTCGCCGAGGTCCTCGAGCAGTTCCGCGGAGGTCGCCCGCAGGTAGTACAGAAGTTCGGTGTGGCTCGGCACGATATTCGGGGCGGCACCTCCGTAGCCGACGATGCCGTGGATCTGCTGTCCCGGATGCAGGTGCTGACGCAGCAACCCGACCGCGACCTGCGCGACGGTTACGGCGTCGGCGGCGTTCCGTCCCTGTTCGGGGGCCGCCGACGCGTGAGCCTCGCGGCCCAAGTAGTCCACCGCGATATCGGCGAGGGCGAGCGAGGTCGCGCCCGTGATGTCCGTCGGTCCGGGATGGACCATCATTGCCGCGCCGACGTCGTCGAACACGCCTCGTTCGAGCATGAGAACCTTGCCACCGCCGGTTTCCTCGGCGGGCGTCCCGATCACCCGGACGGTGACACCGAGTTCGTCGGCGAGGGCGGCCAGACCGATTCCGGCGCCGACCGCAGCCGCGGCAATGATGTTGTGCCCGCACGCGTGTCCGATGCCTGGCAGCGCGTCGTACTCGGCGCAGAAGGCGAGCACGAGGTCCCCGCTGCCGAACCGGGCGTCGAAGGCGGTGGGCAGCCCGGCTATGCCTGTGCTGACCTCGAACCCGGCGGTGCGGAGCACCTCGACGACCTTCGCGGCGCTGCGGTGTTCCTCGAACGCGAGTTCGGGCTCGGCGTGGATCGAGTGCGACAGCGCGATCAAGGTGTCGGAAGCAACCTCGATCGCGCTGTCGGCATTAATCGTCACGCCGTTCAGTCTGTCATGCCGGACCTACCCGGCGGATTCGGCGGCAGCCTCAGCCGAGTGCGAAGTTCGACGCATCCGTCCGTATTTCGAGCGCGGCGATCAACGGGGCGTGCAGACCCCGCTTGATCGTCGTGAGATTCTTCCCGCGCGTGCCGGTGAGCGCGGCCGCGCGCTCGACGGCCGCGGCGAGCACGGTGTCACCGTCGACGGCCTGCTCGACGATCCCGGCGGCGACCGCGTCGCTGCCACCGAAACGGCGGCCGGTGGTGATGGCCTCGACGGCGGTCTGGATCGGCAGCCGGGACCGGACCAGCGCGGACATGCCCACCGTGAACGGCATGTTCAGCTGTACCTCGGGCAGGCACCAGAATCCGCGGTCCGCGCGCATGACACGGAAGTCGTGCGTCAGCGCCAGCATGGCTCCGGCGCCGAACGCGTGTCCCTGCACCGCTGCGACGGTGGCGGCCGGGAAGGTCAGGATCCGGACGTACAGGTCGTGCACGGTATCGAGGTATCCGGGCAGTTCGGTGAGGTTGGCGAACACCCAGTCGGTGTCGAGACCGTTGCTCCAGAACTTGCCGGTCGCCGCGGTCGCCAGGGCAGCGGGACCGTCGTGTGCTTCGACCTCGTCGAGCAATTCGCCGATCTCGACGAGCCGATCCGGGTGGAACCGGTTGTCGGTCGCTTCCGCATCACGGTCGCCGAGGTGCAGTACGAAGACGTCTCCGTCGCGTTCGAGGTAGGGCATGCCCGCCAGGATAACGTCTGTGGTTACCCGCGAGTAACCACCGCCGTGGCGTTAGGGTTCCGTGTCATGGGACACCCGGACGTCATCCTCGACCCCGCCGCCGAAGCGATCGCGGCCGCCGCCGTCATCGCCGAGCGTTCGGGGGTGCCCACGCACGGCGTCGCCGTCGTCCTCGGGTCGGGGTGGCGCGCCGCGGTCGAGCGTTTCGGGACCCCCGTCGCCACCGTTCCGATGAGCGAACTGCCCGGCTTCGTTCCTCCTACCGCCGCCGGGCATCCCGGCACCGTGCACTCGGTGCGGGCGGGCGACAACGCGGTGCTCGTTCTCGCGGGCCGTACCCATGCCTACGAAGGCCACGACCTCTCGCGTGTCGTGCATCCGGTCCGCACGGCGATCGCCGCGGGCGCACACACCGTGATCCTGACCAACGCGGCCGGTGGTATCGATCCCGAATTCTCCGTGGGGCAACCGGTTCTGATCTCCGACCACATCAATCTCACCGGCCGGTCGCCGTTGCGGGGCGCGCAGTTCGTGGACCTCGTCGACGCGTACTCCGCGGATCTGCGCGCACTGGCCCGGGAGATCGACCCCACCCTCGCGGAAGGCGTTTACGCGGGACTGCCCGGCCCGCACTACGAGACGCCCGCCGAAATCCGGATGTTGCGCACACTCGGCGCGGATCTGGTGGGCATGTCCACGGTGCACGAGACGATCGCCGCGCGTGCCGGTGGAGCGCGTGTGCTCGGCGTCTCCCTCGTCACGAACGCGGCCGCGGGCATCACCGGCGAGCACCTCGACCACGCGGAGGTCCTCGCGGCGGGGCGTGATGCCGCCACCCGGATGGGCGATCTTCTCCGCGACCTGGCGTCGCGGCTGTGACACTGCGTTTCGGCACCGCCGGGCTGCGCGGCCCGGTGGGCGACGGACCCGACCGGATGAATGTGCCCTTGGTGGTCCGTGCGACCGCCGGACTCGCGCACTGGCTGATCGACCACGGCCACGGCGGCGGCACGGTCGTCGTCGGGCGCGATGCCCGCACCGGCTCGGCAGACTTCTTCGCCGCAGCGGCGGAAGTGCTCGCGGCCGCCGGATTCGACGTGGTGGCACTCCCCCGCCCGCTCCCGACACCCGTCACGGCCTTCGCAGTGCGGGAACTCGAAGCCGTTGCGGGCGTTCAGATCACGGCGTCGCACAATCCCGCCGGCGACAACGGGTACAAGGTGTATCTCTCGGGTGGTGCACAGTTGGTCGAACCCGCCGACCGTGAGATCGAAGCCGCGATCGATGCGCAACCGGACGCGGCGCAGATCCCGCGCACCACGGTCGTCACCTCCGGCGAGGACCTCGTCGACCGGTATCTCACGCGGGTGGCGACGCTGCCGCGTTCACCACACCGGGACGTGCGGATCGCCCTGACCCCGCTCCACGGGGTCGGCGGGAAGACGGCCCTCGCCGCGCTGCGCGCCGCAGGATTCCACGACGTGCACGTCGTCGCGTCGCAATTCGAACCGGATCCGGCCTTCCCCACGGTCGCCTTCCCGAACCCGGAGGAACCCGGCGCGTCCGACGCGCTGCTCGAACTCGCCGCGACCGTCGGCGCCGACGTCGCGCTCGCATTGGACCCGGACGCCGACCGGTGTGCGGTCGGGGTACCCACCGATGGCGGGTGGCGGATGCTGCGCGGCGACGAGACGGGGGTGCTGCTCGGTGACCGCATCCTGCAATCCGCGCCACCCGATTCGCTCGTCGCGACGACCATCGTCTCCTCGACGCTGCTCGGCAAACTCGCCGCAGCGCGAGGCGCCCGGTTCGCCCGAACGCTGACGGGTTTCAAGTGGCTCGCCCGCGCCGGAGAGGGATTGGCCTACGCCTACGAGGAGGCGATCGGTCACTGCGTCGACCCCGACGCCGTGCGCGACAAGGACGGCATCGCCACAGCAGTCGTGGTGGCGGACTACGTCGCGGATCTGAAAGCGTCCGGCCGCACGCTTCTCGATGCCCTGGCCGACCTGCACCGCGAATTCGGGGTTCATCTGGGCGGGCAGGTCTCGCTGCGCGTGGAGGATCTGCGGCGGATCGAGGCGATCATGGCGCACCTGAGGACGGTTCCGCCGCGCACCCTTGCCGGTGAGCAGGTGAGCGCCGTCGACCTGGCGCTGGACACCAACGGCCTGAAAACCGACGCCGTCGTGTTCGAAGGCCCGACCGTCCGGGTGGTGGTGCGGCCGTCCGGCACCGAACCCAAGCTCAAGTTCTATCTCGAGGTCGTCACCGACGACCGCGCCGCCGCGGAGACGACCCTCGACGCGCTCCGCGCGTGGGCCGTCACCGTCGGCGATGCCGTGCGCTGATCCCCCTCGGGATCAGCGGGGACCGAACTGGCGATCTCCGGCGTCGCCGAGGCCCGGCACGATGTACTTGTTGTCGTTGAGGCCCTCGTCGACCGACGCGGTGACCAACCGGACCGGATGCCCGGACGCGGCGAGCGCGTCCACGCCCTGCGGGGCCGCGACGACACAGACCGCGGTGATGTCGGTCGCGCCGCGCGCCACGAGCAGGTCGAGGGTGTGCACCATCGAACCGCCGGTCGCGAGCATCGGATCGAGGACGAACACCGGCAACCCGGACAGGTCTTCGGGCAGCGACTCGAGGTACGGCACGGGCTCGAAGGTCTTCTCGTCGCGGGCCAGGCCCACGAATCCGACCCGGGCCTGAGGGATCAGAGCGTGCGCCTGGTCGACCATGCCGAGTCCGGCCCGCAGGACGGGGACGAGCAGCGGCGGCTGCTGCAACCGCACGCCCTCGGTGAGCGCGACCGGCGTCTTGACCTCGAACTTCTCGATCGGCGCGTCACGGACGGCCTCGTAGACGAGCATCTGGGTGAGCTGGTTCAGCGCGTGTCGGAAGGCAGCATTGTCGCTGCGTTCGTCGCGAAGATTGGTAAGGAGAGAAGCAGCGAGCGGATGGTCGACAACGAGCATGTCCATGCAGAAAAGGATAGAGCGCATGCCGCGCGCGCCGGAACGAGGGAACCGGACCTGCCCGCCATGCGTCGAACCGTGTGAGGAATGTCCGAGCATCGCCCGCACGCGATGTGACAACGGACACCGCATCGACCACGGGGGGGCGAGTGTCGGAGGAACTCGGCAGGGTCCGGCAGTTCGAGGGGCCGGCGCACGAAGCAGGAACCGGGACGGTCGGAGCCGACACAGCCGCGCTCGCAGGGTTCGGACGCGAGGCGAGCGCGCTGGCCGAGCGACTGCACGGTGCGGCAGCACACACGCGTGACGGGGATCCCACGCCGCTGGGATCCGTGTTCGGTGCCGTGGGCGCGGCATTCGTCACGGCGCTCGTGACGACCCACGATGCGCACGGACACGACCTCGAGCGACTCGGCGACGCGCTGGCCGGCATGGGTTCTGCAGCCGCGGCGTCGGCGGCGGCATACGAGCGTTCGGTCGATGAGGTCGCACGTCGGCTGACGGCCGCACAGGACGAGTCGTGATCGCGGACCCTGGCGGAGACCTGCTGGCCGCGCCGTTGCAGGAATTGCTGGGCGCCTTCGGGTCCGTGGCACCGCCGGGAGCGGACCCGGCCGCCCTCGTCCGGGAGGGTGCCCGGCTCGCGGAAGAGGTCCATGCCGCCGGCCGGGATGCCGTGGCGGAACTCGCCTGGGCGTGGACGGGTCCGGCCGCGGAGAACGCCGTCGCGAGCGCGGAGCGCATCGTGTCCGACGTCCTCGTGGCCGCCGACCGCGGACTCGACATCGCGGGCATCGCACTCGAGGCCACCGTCACAGTGGTGACGGGCGCTGCCGAACTGCAAGGGCTCGTCGACTCCTTCCGGACATTCGCACAGCAGGCAGCGCCGGTCGCGGGTCTGCCGCACGGTCAGCTGATGCTGCTCACCGTCGCGCTCGAGCACATCGCCGACGGCTTGCAGGTGCTCACCCGGGTGGTCTCGACCCTGGCCGAACTCACCGACCGCCTCACGACACTGGTGCCCGACCCCGGAGGACAGGCAGCGCCCTCCCCCACGGAGCCCGCCGCGCATGCGCTGACCGGTAGCGGCGGCCCGGGTACCGGAACCGAGGTGGTGCTGCCCGACGGCAGCGTGAGCGTCGCGCCGAACGCCGCCGCCGCGACGGCGGTCCGGCGCGCGCTCGACCAACAGGGCACGCCCTACGTGTGGGGCGGCACGTCGCCGGGCCGGGGCCTGGACTGCAGCGGTCTGACGCAGTACGCCTACGGCGAAGCCGGTGTCGAGATACCGCGTCTGGCGCAGGAACAGGACGTCGGGCAACGGGTCGATCCCGAGTCTGTACTGCCCGGCGACCTGGCGGTGTGGGACGGGCACGTGGCGATGGTGGTCGGCAACGGGCTGATGGTGGAAGCGGGCGATCCCGTCGCGGTCACCCCGATCCGCACCGGCAACGGTGGCATGGCATTCCAGGGCTTCTACCGGCCGACGGCGTGAGCATCGCCTGCCCACACGGGGTCCGGAGACGGGATCGGGTGGGCGGGAACCATGCGGGCGTCTGCTGCGTCCAACCGGCTATGGACCTCACCACCGACACTCCGGCGATCACCCCGGTCACCGCGATCGCCCACAATCGCGCGGGCACGATCTCGGTGCGTGCCACCGACGACGGTCTGCCGGTCGAACTCCGCATCGATCCCCGCGAACTTCGTTACGGCGCCGCCGCGCTCGCCGACGAGATCCTGGCGCTCAATCGCCGCGCCGCGCAGGAAGCGGCGGCGCTCCGCCGTCGCGACCTTCAGGACCAGGGCGTCCCGAGCGAAGTCGTCGACCGTATGCGCCGGCTGTCGTGCGGCGACGCGCCGGCGCTGCGCCACGTCGCGCAGGCCCGGACACGGTTCGAGGGAGAAGGCCGGTGAGCGAGCAGCAGGTGACGGCGATCGTCGATCGCGTCCGCGGGAAACTCGACGCCCTCGAGACCACGCTCGAAGGACTGCACAGCATCCGTGCCGCCGCGCAGAGCCCGGACGGGCGGGTCGTCGCACGCGTGGACGGGACCGGCGCACTCGCGGAACTTCGGCTGGAGGAGGCAGCGTGCCGCATGGACGCGCGCGAACTCGCGTCGTCGATCCTCACCACCGCACATGCAGCGGCGCACGCGGCCGCGATGCAGCGAGTCGCACTGATGGACAACCTCCGAAGCGCGCTCCGGTGAGGCGCTGCGGGCCACCCCGTCTATATTCTCGGCGTGGACATGGCTAGGCTTCGCGCCATGGCTGGAGACATCGTCCCGATAGAACTCGGTCTCACCGACGGCGACCTCGTGACCCTGTGGGCACCGCGCTGGCGTGAGGGCGACGACGAGTGGGAGGCGTTTCTCGGCCACGGGGACGACCTGTACGGATTCCCCACGGTCGCCGCGCTCGTGGCATTCGTCCGTTCCGGTGGCGACAACGATCTCGTGGAGCATCCGGCGTGGCCCGTGGTCTCCAAGCTCGCAGCGGTGGAGTTCGAACCCGACGACGCGCATTCGTACGACCTGATCGGCGTTCCGGAACTGGCGGCCGCCGACCCCGACGCGGAATCGATCTCGGAACTGCAGGACACGTTCGACATCGTGAGCATCCTGGGCGACGTGTGCGAACTCGACGTGGTCACCAAGTTCTTCGAGCGCGCCGAGGTCGACACGCTGATCCGGGACGGCGCTTCCGCGGTTGCGGGCCGTGAGGGCCGCGACCTGTGGAACAGCGTCGGTACCGCGATCGCCGACGATTGGGACGCGGTGATCGACGCGCTCGACGCCGTGGTCAAGACCCCGGTCGTGGACGAAGCGGTCGTCGCCGAGATCGAATCGGAACTGGTGGCCGACGACCAGAACGAACTGGAGGCGGACGACACCGTTCAGGACGAGGTCGACAACGACGAGTACGAGTTCCTGGACGAGGACGACGACGAGGACGACTTCTGGGCCTCGGTCGGCATCGACCCCATCAAGATCATCACGTCGGAGGGCACCTGGTTCAGCCTGCGGTGTTACCTCGATGACGACCCGGTGTTCCTCGGACGCGACGGCCGGATCTTCGTCTTCCCTTCCGAGCGCACTCTGGCGCGGTATCTGGCGGACAACCACGACCATGATCTCGCCCCGCTGGAAACCTACGAAGAGGTTCGTATCGCCGCTGTGGACGGATCGCTCGAAGTCGCGGTCATCGACGACAACGTGTACGTGCTCACCGGTATCGCCGACGACATCACCGAGGGTGTCGCAGCCGTCGATCCGGACCAGCTCGAGCTGGCCGTCGAATTGTTCACCGACGCTGCCGGTTACGCGAACGACGACTCGACCGAGGCGGCCCTCGCCGCGTCCACCGAGCTGGGCTGGTTCGTCAACTACGTCCTCGAACCCGACGCGAAGCGCCTGGCCCCGAGCGCACCGTTCGACGCCGAGGCTCTCGCGTGGCGGGAACTCGAGCGCGAGTTCGAAGCACGGTTGAACAAGAACTGACGCCGGCACGTCCGGTCGGTGCCGCTCAGCCGATCAGTACCGCGTAGCCGGGCTTGATGACGTCGTCGATCAGTTCGAGGCGCTGATCGAACGGCAGGAACGCCGACTTCATCGCGTTGATCGTGAAGCGTTCGAGGTCGGCCCAGCCGTACCCGAACGTGTCGGCGAGCTGCACCATCTCCTTGGTCATGGTGGTGTCGCTCATCAGCCGGTTGTCGGTGTTGACGGTGACGCGGAACCGCAGCCGCGCGAGCAGGTCGAACGGGTGTTCCGCCAGGGTCGGCACCGCGCCGGTCTGCACGTTGGAACTCGGGCACAGTTCGAGCGGGATGCGCTTGTCGCGGACGTAGCTCGCCAGCAGCCCGAGCCGTGGCTCGTAGTTCTCGCCCAGCACGATGTCGTCGAGGATGCGGACGCCGTGACCGAGCCGGTCGGTGCCGCAGAACGCGACAGCTTCGTGGATGGACGGCAGACCGAAGGCTTCCCCGGCGTGGATCGTGAAGTGCGCGTTGGCCGCCCGGGTGTATTCGAACGCGTCGAGGTGGCGGCTGGGCGGGTTTCCGGCTTCGGCGCCGGCGATGTCGAAGCCCACCACACCGCGGTCGCGGAAGCGCACCGCGAGTTCGGCGATCTCCCGCGACCTCGCGGCGTGCCGCATCGCGGTGAGCAGACAGCCGATCCGGATGTTGCGCCCGTTGGCGCGAGCCTCCGATTCACCGGCCCGAAATCCCTCGAGCACGTGCTCGACGACCTCGTCGAGGGTCAGTCCCCGCTCGAGGTGCTGTTCGGGAGCGAACCTGACTTCGGCGTAGATCACCCCGTCGTCCGCCAGATCCGCCACGCACTCGCGCGCCACCCGTTCGAGACCTTCGGGGGTCTGCATCACCGCCACCGTGTGCTCGAACGTCTCGAGATACCGGACGAGGGAGCCGCTGTCAGCCGACTCGCGGAACCAGCGCGCGAGACCTTCCTCGTTGTCCGCCGGAAGCGACCAGCCACACGCGTCGGCGAGTTCGAGAACCGTGCCCGGACGCAGCCCGCCGTCCAGGTGGTCGTGCAGGAGTACCTTCGGCGCGAGCTTCACGGACTCGGCCTTACCGTCGAACACTCCGGGAACCAACGACTTGTCGCTCATGTGTCGCGACGGTAGTCCGCTAGGGCGTGATCCGCTCGACGATGAGCGGGCGCGGCGCCGGCGCCGTGTCGGAGACGCGGATCCCGCCTCGCAATGCCGCCAGGGCAGCCGGAAAGCGCCCCGGCGTATCGGTGTGGAGGGTCGCGACGGGTTGCCCTTCCCGGACGGTGTCGCCGACGACGGCGTGGAGTTCGACTCCCGCGCCCGCCTGCACGACCTGCCCCTGGTGTTCGCGTCCCGCCCCGAGGCGCCACGCGGCCGAGCCCACCGCGAGCGCGTCGAGTTCGGCGAGCACGCCGTCGGTCTCGGCGTACACCGTCTCGGAGTGCGCCGCGACCGGCAGGGCTGCGTCCGGGTCCCCACCCTGCGCCGCGATCATCGACCGCCAGCGATCCATGGCGCTGCCGTCGCGCAGCCGGTCGGCCGGGTCCACATCGTCGATGCCCGCGGCGGCGAGCATCTCGCATGCCAGAGCGAGGGTGAGCTCCACGACGTCGGCGGGTCCGCCCCCGGCAAGCACCTCGACGGCCTCGCGGACCTCGAGCGCGTTGCCGGCGGTGCGTCCGAGCGGCGTGTCCATCCGGGTGATCAACGCGGTGGTGGGCAGGTCGGCGTCGGTACCGAGTTCGACCATGATGCGCGCGAGTTCGCGCGCGTCGCCGAGTTCGGTCATGAAGGCGCCGGTCCCCACCTTGACGTCGAGCACGAGGGCACCGGTCCCCTCCGCAATCTTCTTGCTCATGATCGAACTGGCGATGAGCGGGATCGACTCGACCGTCCCGGTGACGTCGCGCAGCGCATAGAGCTTGCGGTCGGCGGGAGCCAGATCGGCACCGGCGGCGCACACGACCGCCCCGACCGCGGGATCGGTCAGCATCTCGGCCATCTCCACGGTGCTCAGATCGGCGCGCCATCCCGGGATCGCCTCGAGTTTGTCGAGGGTGCCGCCGGTGTGGCCCAGTCCCCTGCCGGACAGCTGTGGGACGGCGACGCCGCACGCGGCGACGAGCGGAGCCAGCGGGAGGGTGATCTTGTCGCCGACCCCGCCGGTCGAATGCTTGTCGACGGTGCGCAGGCCGAGTCCGGTGAAGTCGAGCCGGCGCCCGGAATCGGTCATCGCGGTGGTCCATCGCGCGACTTCCGCGCGGGTCATGCCCCGGAACCAGATGGCCATCGCCAGCGCGGACATCTGCGCGTCCTCGACGATGCCGTGGGTGAACGCTTCGATCACCCAGTCGATCTCGGCGCCCGAAAGCTCCTGTCCGTCACGCTTGCGGTGGATGATGCCGATGATGTCAGGCATCGCGGCCTCGCTCGGCCCGCACGGCGGAGAGTTGCTCGGGGCCGAATGCATCGGGCAGGAGCTCGGACATGGTGCGGGGGCGGGGAGCGGAGTCGACGACGAGCCCGGGTCCTCCGTGCTCGAGGAGGAGCTGGCGACAGCGTCCGCAGGGCATCAGGATTTCGCCTCGCGCGTCGCACACGGTCACGGCGAGAAGACGCCCGCCACCTTCGGAAAACAAGTTACCGACGAGTACAGTTTCGGCACAAAGTCCCAGCCCATGTGAGACATTTTCCACATTGCACCCGGTGACGATGCGACCATCGGTTGTGAGGGCGGCCGCCCCGACGGGAAAGTTGGAATACGGCGCATAGGCATGGGCCATAACGTCATGTGCTTTGGCGCGCAACATTTTCCAGTCGATATCCGGCATGGTTGATCATCCTGTCACGGTGGCGCACGCAACGCTGCGCTACCCCCTCGGGTCGCCGTCACATTCGGAAAGGCAAACCTAACTTGTTATTTGGGGGCCGTACGAATCGAGGAGGAGATTAGTTCCCGGGTTTGCGTTGGGTTTAGAGTCGATCCAAGTCGGTTCCGGTTCGTCGAGCCCGTGCTGCGGTATTCCCCGACAGTAATGAACGGCTCGACGCGTCCACCATTGACGTTGGAGGCACAGCACTCGATGAGCAGCACGACTGAAGCCGCCCCCGCACAGGCGGGGCGCACACGGTCGCTTTACCGGGGGGACCCCGGCATGTGGTCCTGGGTTCTACACCGGATCACCGGCGTGGCGACCTTCTTCTTCCTATTCGTCCACGTCCTGGACACGGCACTCGTCCGGGTGAATCCCGAGACCTACGACAGCGTCATCGAGACCTACAAGAACCCGATCGTCGGTCTCATGGAGCTCGGTCTCGTTGCGATGGTGCTCTACCACGCGCTGAACGGTCTGCGGGTCATGCTCATCGACTTCTGGGCCAAGGGCCCGAAGTACCAGCGAGTGATGCTCTGGACCATTCTCGCGATCTGGTTCGTGGTGATGATCCCCGCGGCCGGACGCATCTTCTACAACATGTTTGCGGGGCAGTGACATGAGCGAAGCAAAGACCCTGGGCACGTCGCACGACCGCCCCGCGAGCCTGGACAACCCACGCTCCCCCCGTCGCGTCTCGAACAACAACTTCGAGCTCTACGCGTGGCTGTTCATGCGCCTGTCCGGCCTCGCCCTGATCATCCTGGTGCTCGGCCACCTGTTCATCATGCTCATGCTCGACGACGGCGTGCACCGCATCAACTTCGCGTTCGTCGCGGGTCGCTGGTCCAGCCCGTTCTGGCAGATCTGGGACCTGTCGATGCTCTGGCTTGCGCAGTTGCACGGCGGTAACGGCCTTCGCACCGTCATCGCGGACTACGCACGCAAGGACTCCACCCGGTTCTGGCTCAACACGATCCTGGTCGTGTCGATGATCCTGATCATGGGTCTGGGCACCTACGTGATCTTCACCTTCGACCCCAACATCACCGCGAGCTAGGGGAGCCAGAACTCCATGCAGGAACATCGTTACGACGTAGTAATCGTCGGTGCCGGCGGCGCCGGCATGCGCGCGGCCATCGAAGCCGGCCCCCGCGCCCGCACCGCGGTACTCACCAAGCTCTACCCGACGCGCAGCCACACCGGTGCAGCGCAGGGCGGCATGTGCGCAGCCCTCGCGAACGTCGAGGAAGACAACTGGGAATGGCACACGTTCGACACCGTCAAGGGCGGCGACTACCTCGCCGACCAGGACGCCGTCGAGATCATGGCGAAGGAAGCCATCGACGCGGTGCTCGACCTGGAAAAGATGGGTCTTCCCTTCAACCGCACCCCCGAAGGCAAGATCGACCAGCGCCGGTTCGGTGGCCACACCCGTGACCACGGCAAGGCTCCGGTGCGCCGCGCGTGCTACGCCGCCGACCGCACCGGCCACATGATCCTCCAGACGCTCTACCAGAACTGCGTCAAGCACGACGTCGAGTTCTTCAACGAGTTCTACGCGCTCGACATCTCGATGACGGAGACCCCGGACGGCCCCGTCGCCACCGGTGTGATCGCGTACGAGATGTCCACCGGCGAGATCCACGTCTTCCATGCGAAGTCGATCGTGTTCGCCACCGGCGGGTCGGGCCGTATGTACAAGACGACGTCCAACGCACACACCCTCACCGGTGACGGCATGGGCATCATCTTCCGCAAGGGCCTGCCGCTCGAGGACATGGAATTCCACCAGTTCCATCCGACAGGTCTCGCGGGCCTGGGCATCCTCATCTCGGAAGCCGTGCGCGGCGAGGGCGGTATCCTCCGCAACGCCGACGGCGAGCGCTTCATGGAGCGCTACGCGCCCACCATCAAGGACCTCGCGCCTCGCGACATCGTCGCCCGGTCCATGGTCCTCGAGGTGCTCGAAGGCCGCGGTGCCGGACCGAACAAGGACTACGTCTACATCGACGTGACCCACCTCGGCGAGGACGTCCTCGAGGAGAAGCTGCCGGACATCACCGAGTTCGCGCGCACCTACCTCGGCGTCGACCCGGTCACCGAGCTCGTCCCCGTGTACCCGACCTGCCACTACGTGATGGGTGGTATCCCCACCAACGTCAACGGTGAGGTTCTGCGGAACAACACCGAGGTCGTCAAGGGGCTCTACGCCGCCGGTGAGTGTGCCTGCGTGTCCGTTCACGGCGCCAACCGTCTCGGCACCAACTCGCTCCTCGACATCAACGTGTTCGGCCGTCGCGCCGGTATCGCCGCTGCCGAGTACGCGAACGGCCACGAGTTCGTCGAGCTGCCCGAGGCCCCGACGAAGTACGTCGACGAGTGGCTCGACCGGATCCTGCACGCCGGCGGCAAGGAACGCGTCGTCGACATCCGCAGCGACCTGCAGCAGACGATGGACAACAACGCGTCGGTGTTCCGCACCGAGGAAACCCTCACGCGGGCGCTCGACGACATCCACGAGCTGAAGAAGCGCTACAAGGAGATCACAGTCCACGACAAGGGCAAGCGCTACAACAGCGACCTGCTCGAGGCCGTGGAACTCGGCTTCCTCCTGGAGATGGCCGAGGTCACCGTCGTGGGTGCGCTCAACCGCAAGGAGTCCCGCGGTGGCCACGCACGCGAGGACTACCCGAACCGCGACGACGCCAATTACATGATGCACACGATGGCGTACAAAGTAGGTGAGGACCTCATCTCCGATATCCGCCTGGATTACAAGCCAGTGGTCCAGACACGGTACGAGCCGATGGAGCGGAAGTACTGATGACAACAGTCGAAAGAATCAACGACACCGCCGCCGCGGATCTGCCTCCCGTGCCCGAGGGCGCCGTGATGGTCACGCTCAAGATCGCACGGTTCAACCCGGAGGACGACAAGGGTCAGCACTGGGATTCGTTCCAGGTGCCGGCGCTCCCCACGGACCGCATGCTCAACCTGCTGCTTTACGTGAAGGGCTACCTCGACGGCACCCTCACGTTCCGTCGTAGCTGCGCGCACGGCGTCTGCGGCTCCGACGCGATGCGGATCAACGGCGTCAACCGCCTGGCGTGCAAGATCCTGATGAAGGACATGCTCCCCAAGGACGGCAAGCCGGTCACGATCACGATCGAGCCCATCCGTGGTCTGCCGGTCGAGAAAGACCTGATCGTCGACATGGAGCCCTTCTTCGACGCGTTCCGCGCCGTGAAGCCGTTCCTCATCACGTCGGGCAACGAGCCGACCCGCGAGCGCATCCAGTCGCAGGCCGACCGTGCACGTTTCGACGACACCACCAAGTGCATCCTCTGCGCCTGCTGCACCACGTCGTGCCCGGTGTACTGGAGCGACGGCAGCTACTTCGGTCCCGCTGCCATCGTCAACGCCCACCGCTTCATCTTCGACTCGCGTGACGAAGGTGCTGCGGAGCGTCTGGACATCCTCAACGACAAGGAAGGTGTGTGGCGTTGCCGCACCACCTTCAACTGCACCGACGCCTGCCCTCGTGGCATCCAGGTGACGAAGGCGATCCAGGAAGTCAAGCGCGCGCTGATGTTCGCTCGCTGACACGCACACACCGCGCAGCGCGGGTCCGGCCCCCCTCGGGGACGGGCCCGCGCTGTCGTCTGTGCGTCACAGACGCGCCCGCACACCCGCGTGCGGCGCAGGCGCGTCTACAGGATCACTTGCGGCGCAGGCGCGCCGCCGCGAGAACACCACCGAGGACACCGGCCCCGAAGATCGCCGCACCGCGTCGTGCATCGAGCCCTTCGTGGACCTCGAGCCGCGGTGAGATGACTGTGGCCTCGGGCGCGGGCCGGTGTGCCAGCGCGAGATTCGCGCGCGACGACGCCGCGAGCGCCGTGCAGAACAGCACCAAGCGCGCGGTGAGGTTGGCGAACACGAGCAGACCGAGGATGGGGCCGAACGCGACGCCCGCCGGTCCGACGAGCACCCGCTCGAGATACAGCGACCCCGCCTGCTTGAGAATCTCGAATCCGATTCCGGCGAGCGTTCCGGCGAAGATCGCGCTGCGGAACGCCACGGGTTCGCGCGGGAGTCGCGCGATCACCCATGTGAACACCGCGGCGGTCGCGGCGACCGAGAAGAGCAGCGCCGCGACGCGCAGGGCGACACCGACACCGACGATGTTCTCGAGATTGAAGAATTCGACGACTCGCCGCATGATCGGGCCGCTGCTGACGGCCGACAGACCCAGCGACACCACCATCGCCAGGGCGAGGCCGAGGAGTGCCGCGCCGTCCTTGAGCTTGACGATCACGAAGTTCGGTTTGTCCCGCGCGTAGTCCCACATCGCGGTCAGCGCGTCCCGGAGGTTCGCCATCCACGCGAGGCCCGCGTACACCGCGGTGAGCGAGCCGATGAGCCCCACGGTGCTGCGCGCGTTGATCGCGGAGTCGATCAGATTCTGGACCGTGCCACCGAGTTCGCCGGGAATGTTCTGAGCGATGATGTCGCGGACGTCGTCGAGCAACTCGGGACGCCCGGCGAGCACGAAACCGACGAGAGCGAACCCGACCATGATGATCGGGACGATCGCGAGCACCGTGAAGTACGTCAGGCCCGCGGCGTAGTAGTCGCCCTTCTGGCCCTGATAGCGGTCCGCAGCCCGCATCAGTCGGTCGAACCAGGGATGTGCGGCGCGCTGACGCTCGAGAAAACTCGGCTCCTTGTCGCCGTCCGGCTCGCCGGCCATCAGGGCACTCCTCATCTACTTTCGGGGCAGGAATCCCACCCTGTCATAGACCTGCGCCAGCGTGCGGGACGCCACCTCACGTGCCCGATCCGCGCCGTGCTCGAGAATCCGGAGCAGTTCCGCCTCGTCGCTCAGGTACTCGTCCACCCGCGCGCGAATGGGCGTGACGAACTCGGTGAGCACCTCGGCGGTGTCGGCCTTCAGATCGCCGTAACCCTTGCCCTCGTAGCCCGCGACGAGATCGTCGACGCTGCGTCCGGACAGAGCCGACTGGATCGTGAGCAGATTCGATACGCCCGGCTTGTTCTCGCGATCGAACCGGATCTCACGCTCGTTGTCGGTCACCGCGGATCGGATCTTCTTCGCGGACACCTTCGGATCGTCGAGCAGGTTGATCAGACCGGCGTCGGTCGCCGCGGACTTGCTCATCTTGGCAGTCGGATCCTGCAGGTCGTAGATCTTCGCGGTTTCCTTGACGATCATCGGCTCCGGAACGACGAAGGTTTTCCCGAACCTGGAGTTGAACCGCTGGGCGAGGTCGCGCGTGAGCTCGAGGTGCTGACGCTGGTCCTCACCGACCGGCACGTGGCTGGCGCGGTAGAGCAGGATGTCGGCAGCCATGAGGATCGGGTAGGTGAACAACCCGACGCCGGCGTGGTCGGTTCCCTGCTTGGCGGCCTTGTCCTTGAACTGCGTCATTCGCGACGCTTCACCGAATCCGGTGATACAGCTCAGAACCCATGACAGTTCGGCGTGTTCGGGCACCTGGCTCTGCACGAAGAGCACCGACTTCTCCGGGTCGATGCCGATGGCGAGCAACTGCGCTGCGGAGACGAGCACACGCTTGCGGAGAAGCTTGGGTTCGTAGGGAACGGTGATCGCGTGCAGATCCGGGATGAAGTAGAACGCGTCGTTCTCGTCCTGCGCAGGAACCCACTGCGCCAGCGCACCGAGAAAGTTCCCGAGGTGGAACGAATCCGAGGTGGGCTGGATGCCGGACAGCACCCGGGGGCGCGCCTTCGGCTTCGTGGTGTCCGGAACTGCAGTACTCGACATGTGAACGATGATTTCACGAATCGATTTGGACGTGCGACCGAGGTCGGCCTGCCGCATCCTGCGAGGACCGCCTCAGCCGAACGTCACCGTCACCGGTGCGTGATCGGACCACCGTTCGGCGTACGTCGCCGCCCGCTCCACCCGGGCATCGGCCACGCGCGCGGCGAGCGCCGGGGTCACGAGGTGGTAGTCGATCCGCCACCCGGCGTCGGTGTCGAACGCTTTGCCCCGGTACGACCACCACGAGTACGGCCCCGGCACGTCGCCGTGGACGTCGCGGACCACATCCCGCCATCCGGCGTCGAGCAGTTCCGCGACCCAGGCCCGTTCGTTCGGCAGGAAGCCCGACTTCTTGACGTTGCCCTTCCAGTTCTTGATGTCCCGCTCGGTGTGGGCGATGTTCCAGTCACCGCACACCACCATGTCCCTGCCCTGCGCCGTCACCGCTGCCGATCGCTCCGCGAGGTACGCCGCGAAGCCCTTCATGAAGCGCTCCTTGTCGTCCTGCTTGGGCGTCTGGGCTTCGCCGGTGGGCAGGTACAGGCTCGCGACCGTCACGTCGCCGAAGTCCGCCTCGATGTACCGGCCCGCGGCCGCGAATTCCTCGGCGTCGAACCCCACGCGCACCGCGGCGGCGGGGATGCGCGACAGGATCGCCACGCCCGCTCGTCCCTTGGCCGACGACTCGGCGCCGACACAATGCCAACCGGCTTCCAGCGCGGGTGCGATCGCGGCGTGGAACTGCTGCTCGGTCGCGCGAACCTCCTGCAGGCAGACGATGTCGGCCGCCGACGCGGCCAGCCAGTCCAGCAGACCCTTGCCGGCGGCGGCGCGGACGCCGTTGACGTTCACGGTGGTGATGATGAGCGACACGCCGGTCACCGTATCCGACGTATCGGACTGTTCCGGCGCGCGGCGTGCCCGTTCGTGGCGTGCACCACCTCCGGGAAACCGCCACGCCGTGCGACGGTCGGGAAACACACAACGGGACGCCCCGAAGGGCGTCCCGTGTCGTACCGGTGTGGGGAGAACCGAATCAGGCGCGAGCCTTCTGCAGGTTCTCGTCGAGCGCTCCGAGGAACTCCTCGGTGGTGAGCCAGGCCTGCTCGGGCCCGACGAGCAGCGCGAGGTCCTTGGTCATCTGGCCGTTCTCGACGGTCTTGATGACGACGTCCTCGAGCTGCTGTGCGAACTCGATCACCTCGGGGGTGTTGTCGAGCTTGCCGCGGTGCTCGAGACCGCGGGTCCAGGCGAAGATCGACGCGATGGGGTTCGTCGACGTCGGCTTGCCCTGCTGGTGCTGACGGTAGTGGCGGGTCACGGTACCGTGCGCGGCCTCCGCCTCGACGGTCTTGCCGTCCGGCGTCATCAGGACCGAGGTCATCAGGCCGAGCGAACCGTAGCCCTGCGCGACGGTGTCGGACTGCACGTCGCCGTCGTAGTTCTTGCAGGCCCAGACGTAGCCGCCCTCCCACTTGAGCGAGGACGCGACCATGTCGTCGATGAGGCGGTGCTCGTAGGTCAGGCCCGCAGCGTCGAACTCTGCCTTGAACTCTTCCTCGTAGATCCGCTGGAACTCGTCCTTGAACATGCCGTCGTAGGCCTTGAGGATCGTGTTCTTGGTCGACAGGTAGACCGGGTAGTTGCGCTGCAGACCGTACGAGAGCGATGCGCGCGCGAAGTCCTGGATGGACTTCTTGTAGTTGTACATACCCATGACGACGCCGCCGTCCTCGGGGATCTGGCACACCTCGTGCTGGATCGGCTCGCTGCCGTCCTCCGGGGTGAAGGTGATCGTCACGGTGCCGGGACGGTCGACCTTGAAGTCGGTGGCGCGGTACTGATCACCGAACGCGTGACGACCGACGATGACGGGCTTGGTCCAGCCCGGCACCAGGCGCGGTACGTTCGAGATGATGATGGGCGCACGGAAGATGGTGCCGCCGAGGATGTTACGGATCGTGCCGTTGGGCGACCGCCACATCTTCTTCAGGCCGAACTCCTCGACCCGCGCCTCGTCCGGCGTGATCGTCGCGCACTTGACGCCGACGTTGTGCTTCTTGATGGCGTTGGCCGCGTCGATGGTCACCTGATCGTCGGTGGCATCGCGGTGCTCCACACCGAGGTCGTAATATTCGAGATCCACATCCAGGTACGGATGGATCAACTTGTCTTTGATGAACTGCCAGATAATGCGGGTCATCTCGTCGCCGTCGAGTTCGACGACCTTACCCTCAACTTTGATCTTGGACATGTGCGCTTCTTGTCCTCCTAGGACGTTTACTGGGTCCCCAATCGACCGCGCTTTGTGAGCGCAGTCGCCTTCGGCTCGGTACGAGCGAGCATGGCCCTGTCCGCATACTGACAGCGACCAAACATGACAAGCGTACTGCTATTCGACGCGTCCGCAAAGCGGCAATACCACCCCATGACAACTACCGACCAGTAACCTTGCCGCTGGTCACAGACGCTGCGAGACCCCCTGCCCGTCGGTCCGCGACAGTCGCTAGACTTTCCGCGAGGTCATGAGTGCCAGCGTGAAGCCCCGGCTTGCTGGCCGGCAACCCTCCAGCCAGGGTGGGGTGCTCCGGGTGAGGACACGGTCGTCGGAACACCGACGGCAAGCCGGTTGCGGGAGGGTGAGACGACGAGCTGTCACCAACAGCTTCCACTCCAGCCCTCCCCCATGCGTCGAAGGACACGATGAGCGACACCCTGTACATCCTCCCCGCGAGCGGCCGGGCCGTCGAGTCGATCACACTCGCCCCGTTCGTCGCGCTCTCCCCCCACGCCGAGGCGGTCACCCCTTGACCACGGAGACGGAGCCGGTCCACGTCGAACTGCCGTCCGACGACGGGCGCCTCGGGAAGATCCGCATCGGCTCCCTGCGCCTCGAAAGCGGCGAGTCGCTCCCCGACGTCACCATCGCCGTGCAGCGGTGGGGCGCGCTCTCTCCGGCACGGGACAACGTCGTCCTCGTCGAGCACGCGCTGACCGGCGACTCACACGTCACCGGCCCGGCCGGTCCCGAGCATCCGTCACCGGGCTGGTGGTCGGGAATGGTCGGTCCCGGAGCCCCGCTCGACACCGATCGGTGGTGTGTGATCTCCACCAACGTGCTGGGCGGCTGCCGCGGCACCACCGGCCCGGGAACTACCGCGCCCGACGCCAAAGCCTGGGGTTCGCGGTTTCCGTTGATCACCGTGCGCGACCAGGTTGCGGCCGAGGTCGCGCTGCTCGACGCGCTCGGCATCGAGACGCTCGCCGCTGTGACCGGCGGCTCGATGGGCGGCATGCGCACCCTCGAGTGGATCATCACCCACCCCGACCGGGTACGTGCCTCACTCGTGCTCGCGACCTGCGCACGCGCAACCGCCGATCAGATCGGGACGCAGAGCACGCAGATCGCAGCGATCACCGCGGATCCGGACTGGCAGGGCGGCAACTACTACGGCACCGGCCGCATCCCCGCGACCGGCCTGGGGATCGCCCGCCGGATCGCCCACCTGACCTACCGGACCGAACACGAGCTCGACGCCCGGTTCGCGAACCACCCGCAGGACGGCGAGGACCCGTGGCGCGGCGGCCGGTATTCGGTGGAGGGCTACCTCGAACACCAAGCCGACAAGCTTGTCGCACGGTTCGATCCCGGCACCTATGTGGTGCTGTCCGAAGTGATGAACCGGCACGACGTGGGACGGGGCCGCGGTGGCGTCGAAGCCGCGCTCGCTTCCACGCCCGTGAAGACGATCGTCGCGGGTGTCGACTCGGACCGTCTGTATCCGCTGCGCTTGCAGCAAGAGATTGCCGACGCGCTCCCGGGTTCCGACAGGTTGCGCGTCCTCGTCTCCCGCAACGGCCACGACGGCTTCCTCACCGAGGCGGAAGCCGTGGCGAAGCTCCTCGACGAAATGATGGTGCTCTCGCAGGGCTAGCCGCCGTCCGGCGGTGGGCCGGCCCCGTCTCCTATCGGGCGGACGGAAGGAACGCCGTCGCGCCCGACAGGTCGCCCTGCCGGCCCGCGAGCGGAGTCACGAGACCGCGACGTTCGAGGATCGGCCGCACACCCTCGCCGATCCGATATGCCTCTTCGAGGTGGGGATAGCCCGACAGCACGAAGTGGTCGAGCCCGACCGCCGCGTACTCGGCGATGCGATCGGCGACCTCCTCGTGGGAACCGACGAGCGCGGTACCCGCGCCGCCGCGGACCAGGCCGACGCCCGCCCACAGGTTCGGCGACACCTCCAGACTGCGTGAATCGCCGCCGGCGACGTAACTGCTGCCACCGCCGTGCAGTTCCACCATCCGGCGCTGCCCCTCCGATCCCGAACGGGCAAGACTCTGCTGGGCCTTCTCGACCGTCGCGGGGTCGAGCGCCGACAACAGCCGGTCCGCCTCCGCCCACGCCTCTTCCGAGGTGTCCCGGCTGATGACGTGCAGGCGGATGCCGTAGTCGAGGGTGCGGCCCTGGATGTCGGCCAGCCCGCGGATCCAGGCGATCTTGTCCGCGACCGCGCTCGGCGGCTCACCCCAGGTGAGGTACGTGTCGCAGTACCTCGACGCGACGGTTCCCGCTGCGGGAGAAGACCCGCCGAAGAACAACGGCGGCGCCGGGTCGGGGATGCGCTGGAGTTGTGCGTTCTCGACCTTGATGTAGTCGCCGTCGAAGTCGACCGGTCCGTTGCCCGCCCACAACCGGCGGAGAACGTCGAGATACTCACCGCACCGCGCGTAGCGCTGGTTCTTGTCGAGGAAGTCGCCGAAGGTGCGCTGCTCGTGGTCTTCGCCCCCGGTCACCACGTTGAGGAGCAGCCTGCCCTGCGACTGCCACTGGAAGGTCGCCGCCATCTGGGCGGCGAGGGTCGGGGAGATGAGACCGGGACGCAGCGCCACGAGGAATTTGAGCGTCTCGGTGGTGTCGATCATCATCGCCGTGGTCAGCCACGCGTCCTCGCACCATCCTCCGGTGGGAGTGAGTACCGACTCGAACCCGCTGGATTCGGCAGCCGCACCGATCTGGTTGAGGTATCGCAACGTGGCGGCGCGGTCTCCCGACATCGAACTGCCGTGACCCCCTGCCATCAGAACGGTTACGCACCGTCGTCGCTGCGAGCCTGCTCGGCACCACGGTGGAGTGGTACGACTTCTTCCTCTACGCCACGGCCGCCAGCCTGGTGTTCAACCAGCTGTTCTTCCCCGATCAGAGTTCGTTCGTCGGGACGATGCTCGCCTTCGCCACGTTCGCCGTCGGCTTCGTGGTCCGCCCGATCGGCGGGGTGGTCTTCGGGCACATCGGCGACCGCATCGGCCGCAAGAAGACCCTCGCGCTCACGATGTTCATCATGGGCATCGCCACCGCCCTGATGGGCGTCCTGCCCACCCACGAACAGGTCGGGATCCTCGCACCGATTCTCCTGCTGCTGTTGCGCATCCTTCAGGGGTTCGCCCTCGGTGGGGAATGGGCAGGTGCTGTGCTGCTCGCCGTCGAACACAGCCCCGAGAAGAAGCGCGGCCTGTTCGGGAGCATTCCCCAGGTCGGACTTGCCCTCGGGCTCGCGTTGGGGACCGGGGTCTTCGCGGCTCTCCAGGTGATATTCGACGACGAGCAATTCCTCGCGTACGGCTGGCGCATCGCGTTCCTGCTCAGCCTGGTTCTCGTCGCCGTGGGCTTCGTCGTCCGGCTGAAGGTCGACGAGACGCCCGCGTTCCGTGAAGTGCAGGAACTGGCAAAGCGGTCGGAGGCGCCGCTCGTGGACGTCTTCCGGCCGGGTGTGCGACGCAGCACCGTTCTGGGATTGCTGTCGCGGTGGGGTGAAGGCGCCGCGTTCAACACGTGGGGCGTGTTCGCCATCGCCTACGCCACGAAGGATCTGGACTTCGAGAAGGTGCCCGTACTGCTCGTGGTCACCGTCGCCGCGCTCGTGATGGCGGCACTTCTGCCGCTGTCCGGTTTGCTGGTGGACAGATACGGCGCGAAACGCATCTACATCATCGGGATCGCGGCCTACGGCCTCGCCGTCTTCCCCGCATTCGGTCTCTTCGGAACGAACAACCTGATCTGGTTCGCCGTCGCCCTGATCGTGGTGTTCGGCATCGTTCACGCGCTGTTCTACGGAGCACAGGGCACGCTCTACGCGAGCCTGTATCCGGCCGAGATCCGGTACACGGGACTGTCGGTGGTCTACCAGTTCTCCGGTATCTACGCCTCCGGCATCACGCCGATGATCCTCACGGCCCTGATCGCCGCCGGCGGCGGAACGCCCTGGATCGCCTGCGCCTACCTCGTCGGGACGGCAGCTGTCAGCGTGGTCGCGACCGCGCTGATCCGTAAGGAGGACATCCGCCTCTGACGATCGAACGTACGAACCGCCGGTGCCTGCGATCCCGCAGACACCGGCGGTCGTCTATCCGGTGCCGAGCGGGTCGATGGAGGCGGCCAGCGCCACGATCACGCCGCCCACGACGAGCAACGCACCGACGTCGAACCCCTTGCTGCGCACCGCAAGAACGCCGACCCGGCTCTCGTCGAGAACCCATCGCAGGACACCCGCGAGAATGGTGGCGCCGCCGAAGACGAACGCACCGCGTCGCCACCGGTCTGCGAGAACGAGAGCCACGGCCACCGCGATCACCAGAGCGACAACGATGAGCGGCAGGTTCAGACGTGCGAATCGCAAGGCTCGGCTCATGACGGTGTGCCCGGCCCGCTCAGCGAGCCGCGAGTTGCTCTGCCCGCTCCACCACGTTGGTGAGCAGGAAGGCGCGGGTGAGCGGTCCGACACCGCCGGGGTTCGGGGAGACGAAACCTGCGACCTCGCGGACATCGTCGGCGACGTCACCGCGCAGCCCGTCCGGAGTACGCGAGACGCCCACATCCAGGACCGCCGCGCCCGGCTTGACCATGTCGGCGGTGACGAGTCCGGGTACACCGGCCGCGGCGATCACGATGTCGGCGCGGCGCACCTCGGCGGCCAGATCCCGGGTACCGGTGTGGCACAGGGTGACGGTCGCGTTCTCGCTACGGCGCGTGAACAGCAGCCCGATCGGGCGGCCGACCGTGACACCGCGGCCGACGACCGTCACGTGCGAACCGGCGATCGGCACGTCGTAGCGCCGCAACAGGTGGAGGATTCCGCGCGGCGTGCAGGGCAGTGCCGCTTCCTTGCCGAGGACCAGACGACCGAGGTTGATGGGATGCAGCCCGTCGGCGTCCTTGTCTGCGTCGATCCGCTCGAGGGCAGCGTTCTCGTCGAGGTGCCGGGGCAAGGGCAGCTGCACGATGTATCCGGTGCAGGCCGGATCCGCATTGAGCTCGTCGATCGCCTGCTCGAGCTGTTCCTGCGTGATGTCGGCGGGCAGGTCCTTGCGGATCGACGTGATGCCGACCTTGGCGCAGTCGTTGTGCTTGCCGCGCACGTACGCTGCCGATCCCGGGTCGTCGCCGACGAGGATGGTGCCGAGGCCGGGCGTGATGCGCTGTTCCTTCAGCGCGGCCACACGGGCCTTCAGGTCCTCGAAAATCTCGTCGCGGGTCGCTTTGCCGTCCAGGATCGTCGCAGTCACGTATCCATTGTTCCAGGCGACCGCCCGTCGCGGATCGTCAGCCCGCGTGCACGGGCCGAGGCGGTCGATGCCCGTGTTCCGTCTGTGCGTCGGCGACGATGATCACACGAGCGAAAAGGCCGGGCACGGCACCGGAGAAGTTGCTTCGGCACACCACATTCGATGCCGGTCCTTGCACTCGCGTCGACACCGGCCGACAACCGCGGTATCCCGGACTTGTTGTCCAACAAAACTTTCGACGACGGTTCAGCAAAACGGGCCCTTCGAACCACATTCCCGTCCCGGCCGCCCGGCGTCCCAGGTCCAGGGCGTTTGCCACCGCGGTTCTGCTATGTTTCTTTCGTTATGTTCAGAGTGATGTTCCACGAACCACGCATTCCGCCCAATACCGGCAACGCCATTCGGATGGTCGCCGCGACGGGCGCCGAACTGCACCTCGTAGAACCACTCGGGTTCGATCTCTCGGAGCCGAAACTGCGGCGCGCCGGCCTCGACTACCACGATCTCGCGTCGGTCACCGTCCACGCCGATCTTGTTGCGGCGTGGGAGGCACTGAACCCCGAGCGCGTGTATGCCTTCACTGCTCACGGAACCACCGGTTACGCAGAGATCGAGTACCGGCCCGGCGACGTGCTGCTGTTCGGTCCGGAGCCGACGGGCCTCTCGGCCGAGGTCCTGTCCGACCCGCACATCACCGCGCAGGTCCGCATTCCGATGCTGCCGGGCCGGCGCTCACTCAATCTGTCGAACGCGGCCGCGGTGGTCAGTTACGAAGCCTGGCGCCAGAACGGTTTCGAAGGCGCCGTCTGAGTCGCATACATCTCGAAACGGCAGTGGCCGGGCATCTCAGGATGCCCGGCCACTGCCGTTCTGTCGGAGCGTCTCCGCGATGTGGCTATGCGCCGCTCTCGGTGGGCCGGCCCGAGCGCGCCCACCCGTCGGTGCCGCCGGCGACGGAGACCGCGTCGATTCCCCGGCCCGCGAGATAATCGGCGGCCTGGAGGCTGCGTCCGCCGACCGCGCAGATCACGTACACGGTCCCGGTCGTGGGAATCTCGTCGATCCGTGCGACGAACTCGCTGAGCGGGATGTTGAGGACCCCGGGCACGCGCACCTGGGCGTATTCGTCGCGCTCGCGCACGTCGATGACGGGTGCTCCGTCGGCGAGTGCGGTCTCGAAGGTAGCCAGGTCGACCTCACGCATGGGTGCGGGTCCTCTCGGTAGGGTCCGGAACGCCACCACGGTAGCGCGGCCCGGCGACGGGCTGCCGAGGCACCCGAGACGGAGCAGGCGTCATCGGAAGTCGCGCGACTTGCCCGGCATCCTCAGGTCCATGGGTTCCAGGTGATCGGCGAGCAGCGTCACCACGCCGTCTGCGTTCTGGAGTCGCCCGCGGACGAGCAACGCCGATGCGGTGTGCGCGAGAGTGCGGTACCGCGCCCACAGCCCGACCGAACACACCACGTTCACCATGCCCGTCTCGTCCTCCAGATTGAGGAACGTGACCCCGGCGGCGGTCGCGGGTCGCTGCCGGTGCGTCACCGCCCCGCCGACGAGCACCCTCGTTCCGTCCGGAACGTCGAGAAGGCGCGACGCCGGAACCACGCCGAGCGCGTCGAGTCGTTCGCGCAGGAACTGTGTCGGGTAACTGTCCGGGGACACCCCCGTGGCCCAGACATCGGCGGCGGCGAGTTCGAGAGCGCTCATGCCCGGCAGTGCCGGCGCCACGGTGGCCACGCCGATCCCGGGCAGACGCCCCGGGCGCTGGGTGGCCGCGGGGGCAGCAGCCCACAGCGCTTCCCGCCGGGACACGTCGAATCCACCGAGCGCTCCGGCGGTCGCAAGGGCCTCGGCCTGCGCCGTGGTGAATTCGATCCGCGCGGTGAGATCCAGGAAGGAGGTGTAGGGACCGTGCTCCTGTCGCTCGGCGACGATGCGCTCGGCGAGATCTTCGCCGATGTGCCGCACCGACGCCAGACCCAGTCGCACTTCTTTTCCCGCGTTCTCCACCGTGGCATGCGCGAGGCTCGCCCCGACGTCGGGACCGTGCACGATCACTCCGTGCCGGCGCGCGTCGGCAACGAGCGACTGTGGGGAGTAGAAGCCCATCGGCTGTGCCCGGAGCAGGCCTGCGCAGAAGGCCGCGGGATGATGCAGTTTGAACCAGGCGGAATAGAATACGAGCGACGCGAAACTCTGTGAATGGCTTTCGGGGAAACCGAAATTCGCGAATGCGTGCAACTTCTCGTAGATGCGGTCGGCGACAGCGCCGGTGATGCCGTGTTTCTCGCGCATCCCGTCGTAGAGACGGCCGCGAAGGCGTTCCATCTTCTCGGGCGACCGCTTGGATCCCATCGCCCGTCGCAACTGGTCGGCCTCGGCCGCGGTGAACCCGGCGGCGTCCACGGCCATCTGCATCAACTGTTCCTGGAACAACGGGACGCCGAGAGTGCGTTCGAGCGACTTCTCGAGGCACGGATGGTCGTAGGTGACCGGTTCGAGGCCGTTGCGCCGACGGATGTACGGATGCACGGACCCACCCTGGATGGGCCCCGGGCGGATGAGCGCCACTTCGATGACGAGGTCGTAGAAGTTCCTCGGTTTCAGGCGCGGCAGGGTGGCCATCTGCGCGCGCGACTCCACCTGGAACACCCCCACCGAGTCTGCGCGGCGCAGCATTTCGTACACGGCGTCCTCGGCCAGGTCGAGTTGGGCGAGATCTACCCGGACATCTTCGTGTTCGGCGACGAGGTCGATCATGTAGTGCAGCGCGGAGAGCATGCCCAATCCGAGAAGGTCGAACTTCACCAGGCCCGCAGAGGCGCAATCGTCCTTGTCCCACTGCAGGACGGTGCGTCCCGGCATCCGTGCCCATTCGACGGGACACACATCGGAGACTGGCCGGTCGCAGATCACCATGCCTCCCGAGTGGATCCCGAGATGCCGTGGCAGACCTTCGATCTGCTCCGCGAGATCGAGAACCGGGGCGGGAATGTCTGCGTCGGTTTCGACGCTCACCCCTCCCCACCTGCTGATCTGCTTGCTCCACGCGTCCTGCTGACCCTGCGAGTAGCCGAGTGCTCGCGCCATGTCGCGGACCGCGGATTTGCCTCGGTAGGTGATGACGTTGGCTACCTGCGCGGCGTGGGTCCGGCCGTATTTCGCATAGACATGCTGAATGGCTTCTTCGCGCCGGTCGGATTCGATATCGAGATCGATGTCGGGTGGACCGTCACGTTCCGGCGACAGGAACCGCTCGAACAGCAAGCGGTTGCGCACCGGATCGACATTGGTGATGCCGATGGCGTAGCAGACCGCGGAGTTGGCGGCCGAACCTCTTCCCTGGCAGAGAATGTCGTTGGCGTGGCAGAACTCGACGATGTCGTGGACGACGAGGAAGTAACCGGGAAAGCCGAGACTGCCGATGATGCCGAGTTCGTGTTCGATCTGCCGGTATGCCGCCCGGTTCTGCTCGGCGGGTCCGTAACGGCGGCGCGCGCCGGCATAGGTGAGGGCACGCAGCCAGGTGAATTCGGTGTGCCCGTCGGGCACGGCGAACGGAGGCAGTTTCGGGGCGATGAGGCGGAGGTCGAAGGCGCATTCCCGGCCGAGTTCCGCGGCGGTGTGCACGACACCAGGGAAGGCCGCGAACAGCCTCGCCATCTCGGCTCCGGATCGGAGATGGCCGCCACCGGTGGGTGAGAGGCGACTGGCTGCGTCGTCCAGGCTCTGCCGGTCGGAAATGGCGGCCATCGCCATGGCCAGCCGTCGGCGATGTGGTCGGGCGAAGTGTGCCGCCGTACTGGAGATGGATGAAATTCCTTGTCGCTCAGCTATTTCGAACAACGTGGCGTTACGTTCGTAATCGGTGGGATCTCCCTGCCAGGTGAGCTCGACGGTGACACGGTCGGATCCGAACCGGTCGACGAGGTCGAGCAGAGCGGTTTCGGCTGCAGCCGCGCCGCCGCTGTCGAGGGCACGGCGTGCATGCCCTCGTCGGCACCCGGTGAGAATCTGCCAATGACCACCCGCCGCCTCGGTGAGGGCGTCGTAGTCGTAGCGAGGTTCGTTCTTCTCCCCGCCGACGAGGTGTGCGTCGGCGATCTGCCGCGACAACCGGCGATACCCTTCCTGTCCGCGGGCGAGCACGAGTAGGTGCGCATCGTCGAGCGACAACTCGGCCCCGAACACTGTCCGCATGTCGAGTTCCCGGGCAGCTTCGGCGAAGCGCACCGCGCCGTAGAGGCCGTCGTGGTCGGTGATCGCCAGGGCCTCGAGGCCGAGACTCACCGCTTCTTCGACGAGTTCTTCGGGAGTCGACGCACCGTCGAGGAAGCTGAACGCCGAGTGCGCGTGAAGTTCCGCATAGGGCACCACAGGTCCATCGGGTGGCCGGGCACTGCCCTCGTAATCACCTCGGGCGCGACTCCACGCGGGGCTGTCGTTGCCGTCGCCGGGGTGGACCGGGTCGCGACGGGAGTTGGCGGGCGCGGGCCTGCCGGACAGCACACGTTCCATTTCCGACCAGGTCGGTGGGCCGTTTCCCCATCCCATGGAACACCTCCAGCTGCATGTATCCACCCAGACTATCGCACGTATGTTCGATACTTGGTAGATCTCCTCCGCTGGGCTGCTGGCAGCCCCGGCGTCCGAGATGCCGGCCCGGTGGGCGGCACCGCAGCGACCGACCTCTCGGATCGCGCGGTCAGACCAGGGTCACCGACGATGCGAGCGAGACGACGCCGAACCCCTCCGGGACCGTGCTGCCATGATGCAAAATGATCGGACCTTCGTAGTCCACGCTGTACACCCCCGGATACGTCGTCGACGTGTGCACCGCCCGCCTCAGCAATGAGGCTCGCTCGGTCACCAGGAGTTGTCCCGACGGTTCGGTGCGAAAGTCCGACCACAGATAGCGATCCCACACCAGGCATCCGGTGAGTGTCGTTTCGCCGATCCCCTCGATGTGGTCGGGAACCATTGTGGTGAAACCACTCCCGAGGCGCGCGACGCGCTCGGTCCGCCCGTCTGTCGTCACCTCGTCGATGATCGCGTCGATGTCGCACGCCATGTCGCGCGGGAGCCCCAGCACATCGGGTGTGGTCCAGTATGTGGTGGGTTCGCACAGTTCCCCGACGCGGGGGGCGTCGGGGAAGAATTCGAGGTCTTCGATCATCCACAACGTCGTCATGGACGAGGTCGTCGACTCGTAGTGACGTGGAGGTCCTTACGCCGGCAGTCCAGCACCTCCGTCACCCTCCGAACACCGGACCGCCACCGAACACGGATCGATGCGAAATCGGTTGGTTCCCATCGACATCCACTATTCCGTACTCCGGACCCGTCTCCGCCGTGATGAGTGTGGAGCCACTTCGGCCGTTCACGTCCGGATCCGACGCCAGCGCGACGACGACGCGACCGACGAACTCGGGAGTCTCGGCGTCTGCCAGCGGAAAACCCTGGAAGTTGTCGAGTCCGCGAGCCAGCATGGCCTCGTTCTTGACCAGCCCCGGCCAGAGCGACAACGTGGTGACGCCGGTGCCACGCAACTCCACTGCGATATCGGCAGCCATCTTGTCGAGGCCTGCCTTCGACATTCCGTACAGCACCGAATGCAGGTGACCGCGCGTACCGAAAGACGAGATGTTGACGATCATTCCGCTGCTTCGCGGCACCATCATCCGGGCCGCCTCCACCGAGGCCACATAGTGGGCGCGGAGGCCGACACCGATGAGGCTGTCCCAATCCTCGACGGGCCGCTGCCAGAACGGTTCGGTGAAACCGGCGAAACCTTTCGGCGCGGCCCACACGTTGTTCACGAGCACATCGAGCCGCCCATTCTGCTCACGGGCGATGGCAGCGAAGAGATCGCGGATCTGGGAATCGTCGCGATGATCGCACTGCACCGCGATGCCGTGACCACCACGTTCGGTGACGATCTCTGCGGTGCGATCCAACGGACCGTCCACACCGACAGGTCCGCGACCCGTGACGTAGACAGTCCAGCCGTCGGATCCGAGCGCGCAGGCGATGCCCTTGCCGACACTTCGGCTGGCGCCGGTGACGAGAGCCACCTTTCGAACGGTTTCGGCTTCCGTCATCTCACTGCACCACTTTCACGTCGTCGGTCAGAGCGCGTTCGATGGACCACAGGACGCGCACGTGACACTTCGATATCTTCCACTCGCCGTCCTCGACCACGTAGTCGTCGTCGTAGTCGAGTGCGGTGACCCGTTCGGTCCGAGCGCTCAGATCCACCTGCCGAAACCGCAACGTCCAAGCTCCGGTCGCGGTGTCCGGACTCGTGAGGCGGATACTGGGATGCATCCCGTGATGCATATCGAGAACGACGAATCGATCGTCGACGCGCTGAAGCGCGATCCGGGAGTACACGGCCACCAGCCCGTCTGCGTCGTCGAAACTGCCGAGCGCCGGACCGTAGTAGATGTCGGCGCCTTCTGCCACGAAGCACGCACGCATACCGGTCGGGTCCTTCGCGTCGCAGGCGCGGAAGTAACGGTGCTTGAGCATCCGGATCTCCTCGAGGGCTTCGAGTCGGGCCAATCGGTCCTCGATGGTCGGCATGCGTCGAAACCCCCGTGCAGGTTGTGGCGTGGTCGGCCGGGCCATCCTGGCACAGATTCGGCTTCTTCGGATTTCCCACCGAGTGCTCGTCTCCGCGGTTCGGGCATGGCCGCCCCGATGTCGTGATTGGCTGTGTTTGCGGGTGTGTGCGGCACCGGCGACGGAGATCACCCGGAGGGAGAGCGCCCGATGACGACCCGCCCTCACGTCGATCCGCGGCGCACGCAGCATCGCGCACCTCCTGGTCTCGACGACGCCGCACTGCTCCCGGCACGCCCACACGTAGTCGTCGTCGGTGCCGGTATCGCCGGGCTCGCGGCGGCCACCGGCCTGGCCGAACGCGGCGTCGACGTGGACGTCGTCGAACGCGAACACCACATCGGCGGGCGCGTCGGGGGCTGGACCGATCACCTCGCCGACGGCACCCCGGTCGCGGTGAACCGCGGATTCCACGCCTTCTTCCGGCAGTACTACAACCTGCGGGCACTGTTGCGTCGCGGCGACCCCGAACTCTCGGTCCTGACCCCGCTCGACGACTACCCTCTGATCGACGCACACGGTCGACGAGACAGCTTCCGCGGTCTCCCCCGCACACCACCGTGGAACGCACTCGGCTTCGCACTGCGCAGCCCCACCTTCAGCTTGCGCGACCTGATTCGCGTCGATACCCGAGCCGCCGCGCCGCTGGCTGCGGTCTCGGTTCCCGAGATCTACGATCGGCTCGATCACCTCGACGCCGAGACTTTTCTCGAGCAGATCAACTTCCCGCCCGCCGCCAGGCACCTCGCGTTCGAGGTGTTCTCACGCAGTTTCTTCACCGAACCGGGAAACATGTCCGCTGCGGAGCTGGCCGCGATGTTCCACATCTACTTCCTCGGTTCGAGTGAGGGCCTGCTCTTCGACGTGGCCGGCACCAATTTCGACGAACTGTGGTTGCCGCTGCGCGAATACCTGACCGCCGAGCCGACCCCGTCCCGCACGGGAACCGTGCGCTTTCACACCGGTGTGGCCGTCTCGACGGTGGACACCACCGCCGGCGTCCCGTTTCGGCTCTTCGACACCGAAGGCGGGAGCACGGATGCCGACGGAGTAGTTCTGGCCACCGACGCCACCGCGCTCCGCCGGATCGTGGGGGCCTCACCCACCCTCGGCGACACAGCCTGGCAGACCCGGATCGGGAATCTGGACGCCGCGCCCGAGTTCCTCGTACATCGGCTCTGGCTCGACCGGCCCGTCGACGACGATCGCCCGGCGTTTCTCGGCACCGGCAGTCTCCATCCACTCGACAACATCAGCATCGTCGACCGCTACGAACACCAAGCCCGTGAATGGGCGCGACGGCACGGTGGCTCGGTGGTCGAACTCCATGCTTACGCGCTGCCCGAGCCCTCGGCCTCCGACCCGGACCGGGTTGCGTTGCAACAGCAAGTCGTGGCGCGGCTGCATGCCCTGTATCCCGAAACCGCGCAGGCTCGCGTCCTCGGCGAACGGCTGCTGTATCGGCGCGACTGCCCCCGCCTCGGTCCCGGAGACTTCGACGAGCGGCCCACCGTAGCTACTCCGCACCGCGGATTGGCGCTGGCCGGAGACGGAATCCGGATCGACCTGCCGGTGGCCTTGATGGAGCGGGCCGCCACCACCGGCTGGTCGGCCGCCAATCACCTGCTCGGCCAATGGGGTATCCGCGGCCACGACTTGTACACCGTGCCCACCCGAGGCCGATCGGCGCTGCTCCGTCGACTGGCCACCCGAGAAAGCCGACCGCGATGAGCATTCTGGAACCGCTGTACCGGCGGTGGCCCCACACCTGGCCGCTGCAACCCGTTCCGCCGAGCACCTGGACGAAACAGGAGCCCACCTATCGAGCCGCCGATCCCCGTCTGATCCGGGCGATCCTCGATCGAACGCAGCGACAGCCCTCCGGCAACTGGTACGTCTTCGCCGCCGCCACCGACATCGGCACCGACCGCCCCACGGCCGTCACCGTGGCCGGCGTCGAACTCGTCGCCTGGCGCGACTATCGGGGGCAGCTTCGTGTCGGCCCTGGTGCCTGCCCACATCTCGGCGCGCCCCTGGCCTCGGCAGTTCTCGACTGCGGCACATTGGTGTGCCGCTGGCACGGACTGCGTCTGGGACCCGACGGCGAGCGGGGGTGGCCCCTATATCCCAGTCACGACGACGGGGTCCTGACATGGGTTCGTCTCGACCGGATCGGCGGAGAAGCACCGCTGGATGCGCCTGTAATCCCTGGGAGACCACCGGCCGACGCACACTTAGCGGCGGTGGCAACCCTCACCGGAGTATGCGAACCTGCCGACATCGTCGCCAACCGGCTCGACCCGTGGCACGGTGCGTGGTTCCATCCCTATTCGTTCGCTCACCTCGAGGTGGTCGAGGCTCCCACACGGGAGCGAACCGGGGACGAGGACGACCGTTTCGTCGTCGCCGTGACCTTCCGCGTCGGCGGACGGATCGGCGTCCCGGTACTCGCCGAGTTCACCAGCCCGGAACCCCGCACCGTCGTCATGCGCATCATCGACGGTGAAGGCACCGGCAGTGTCATCGAAACGCACGCAACACCTCTGGGGCCGGGGCCGGACGGTCGCCCCCGCACCGCGGTGATCGAGGCCGTCATCGCCTACTCCACCCGGGACGGATTCAGCAATGCACGTCGTGGTCGGCGCGCCTTGACTCCGATGCTTCGCGGTGCGGCCAGACGTCTGTGGCGCGACGATCTCGCCTACGCCGAAAGGCGTTACCGGCAACGCACCCGAACCGATCACACGACCGGCCCCCGGTCGGCGACCTGAAGGGTCGACCCGAGTCGAGAATCCGCATCCAGGATTCGACGAGTTCTCCTGTCGCTCAAAACGATTCGTTGGATTCACAACAAACGGTGAAATCGCTTCTCCCACGCAATATTTCCGTGCCCACAATCACCGGAACAAAACCGTTGTTCTCGAATGCAACCCGGCGGGATCGCGAATCCGATATGAACGGGGAGTTCTATCGTCTTCGACTCGAACAAAGTATTTACATGGCCGAACGAACATTTCGTCGCGTTTGCGCATCGGTACTCACCGCAGCCGGGATGGGAATTGCGATAACCGTGGGCGGCGGAGGCGCAGCACATGCCGCGCCGACTTCCACCACCATGACGTGTGCGAGCGCCAACCCCCTTTTCTGGGCGCCGCCGTTCACCTGGACCGTCACCGCCTCGTCCGGGGAGTCCCGCCCCGGTGGCGTAGGGGAATTCATACCTTCCCTCCTGCTCAGCGGAGACAACGAACTGCCCACTCCCCCCGGCGGTCTCATCCCGAGGATCGGACCGAACTGGTACGGCACGCAGGTCCTCGTCGACTGGCGCAACACCACCACAGGACAGTCCGGACGCAGCGTCAGCGATCAGGAAGCGTGGAAACAGAAGCCCGGCGTTCCGGTCAACCGCACCCTGACCGGGGCGGGAACCATCGACTTCACCGTCACGCTCCAAACCGGCGCCGGGTGGTGGTTCGTCAACCCACAGAACGCCGTCTGCCAGGGAACCATCGACGTCATCTCACGGTCGTGACCTGACCTTTCTCGAGCATCTGCAACCGTGGGGTTGCCGATAGCCGACCGGGGTGCAATCATTGGGTTGCACCCCGGTCGCATCGAATCACTCCGACCTCATCGAACGAGGAGCAGTCATGACCGACGAACTCGACCGCATCGAACGGAAGATCACCATCGAAGCCCCGGTCGCACGCGTCTGGGAACTCGTAGCGGAACCCGGCTGGTACATCAACGACCACACGATCACCGAACATCGACTCGAACGCGACGGCGACCTCACCGTCGTCCACGATCCCGTCCACGGAGCCTTCGCGTTCCGCACGGTTTCGCTGGACGAACCGCACTACGCGGCGTTCCGCTGGCTCGCCGACAGCACCGACCCGGACAGCCCCTCCACACTCGTCGAATTCCGGGTGGATGCCGTGTCGGAGTCCTCGACCGTCCTGCACGTGACGGAAACCGGATTCGCTTCACTTCCCGGGGACTCCGCCGAGCGCCGCGCCAAGTACGAGGCAAACGTCGAGGGCTGGATCGCCGAACTCGATCTGGCCAGGAAACACCTGGAGAGCGGGAAACCCGTTGCCGCGCAATGATCTAGAGGTCAGCGGCAGCACCGGGTCCGCGGGTTCCCCTGAAGCCGCCCCCACCCGCGTGTTCGCAGCCCTCGCCGACGACACCAGGTGGCACCTCCTGCAGCGACTCGGCCGTTCACCGGCGTCGGCATCGAGCCTGGCACGCGAGTTCACCGTGTCTCGTCAGGCGATCGCCAAACACCTGTCGATCCTGGAGGAATGCGGACTGGTCACGGCCGAACGCGTCGGCCGTGAACTCCGCTTCTCCGCGGCCGGAGCCCAACTCAGCGCGGTCGGACGCGCACTGGACGAGGTGGGTTCCGGGTGGGATCGCAGGCTTGCGGCGATCAAGAAGGCCGCCGAACAACCGCGCTGACACCGAGCACACCCGACATCGGGACTTGCGGACAGAGTGCTCAGTATCCGGCCGACGGATCGACGCGCGCGAGGAGGTCCTCCCCCGCGACGAACCGCCGGACGTTCTCACGCAGAGTGGGCGCGAATGCAGCCGTCAGCCCGCTGCGGGTGTTCGCGACGTGCGGGGTGATCACGCAATTGTCGAAGCGCCACAACGGATGTCCGTCCGGCAACGGTTCCGGTTCGGTCACGTCGAGCACCGCGCCGGCGATCGCGCCCGCACGCAACGCATCGACCAGCGCATCGGTGTCGACGAGGTTGCCGCGTGCCACGTTCACCAGCCACGCGGTTTCCGGCATGGTCTCGAAGACGGCGGCGTCGACGAGCCGGTCGGTGGCTGCCGTGGCGGGCGCGGCAACGACGAAGTGGTCGGCCTTCGTCCACACCTCCGCCGTGCGCTCGGCGGGCAGCGTCACCGATGCTCCGTCGACCGGGCGTCCGGATCGGGTGACGGCGACGACGTCCACACCGAACGCGCGAAGTCGCGGGATCATCGCCCGGCCGATTCCACCGCACCCCACGATCGCCACCGTCGATCCGTGCAAGGGGCGAACGAGCGGGTCGATCCGATCCTTGCTCCACCGGTCCGCCTTCACCGCGGTATGGAATCGGCGCAGACCCACGAGCAGGGCTCCGACCGCGTATTCGGCCACGTTGTCGGCATAGATCCCCGACGCGTTCGTCCAGGTTCGGGTCGGGTCGACGAGACCTGCACGAAAGAACGGTTCGATGCCGGCGTAGGCGAGCTGCACCCAGCGCACCCGCTCGGGCAGCGGTGGGAAATCCTCTGCACCTCCGTGCCAGACGAGGGCATCCACATCGTCGAGTGACGACACGGTGGCACCGCCGTCGGCGATCGCCGCTGCGAGGAGGTCGTCGTGGTCCGGGCCGAGATGGATACGCATGACGAAAACCCTAGTGATGCGCGAGCCTCCGGCGCTGCCGGAACCGGGAGGCACGGTCACCAGCGTTGATCTTCGGGGTTCTCCCCCAGGGCAAGATCCGGTTCCGCACCGGAGGTGCCGTATCGCACCGAGGACAACCATGGATGTATGAAACGTCTGGTCCGGGTCCTCGTTGCGCTGTTCGCTGTCGCTCTGGTGGCGGCGGTCACCGGCGCCTCCGCCGTGGCCTACACGTGGAGCAGCGCCGACGTCGATACCGTCGGCCGGGTCCCGTTCGACAGACCGGTCCAGGTTCCGCCACAGGAAACGGGCACCGTGACCGCGGACGGAACCCGCGTGTTCGATTTGTCCTTGCAGAACGGCACGACCGATCTCGGCCACGGACCGGCCACTCGGACGTCGGGTTTCGACGGGTCCTACCTCGGTCCGACTCTGCGTGCGGCGCGGGGTGAGAAGGTCCGCGTCGATGTCACCAATCAGCTCGGGGAGACGAGCACGGTGCACTGGCACGGCATGCGTCTGCCCGCGGTGATGGACGGCGGCCCGCACCAGACCGTCGACGACGGGGAGACCTGGTCACCGAACTGGACCGTAGATCAGCCCGCCGCCTCCCTCTGGTACCACCCGCATCTCCACGGCAGCACCGCACAGCACGTGTACAGGGGTCTGGCGGGGATGTTCCTCCTCGACGACCCGGCCGATGCGCCCACGCGCGGTGGCCGGGCGCTGCCCCAGGCGTACGGCGTCGACGACATTCCGCTGATCGTCCAGGACAAGAAGTTCGACGGCGACCAACTCGACACGGGCACCAGTTTCTTCTCGACTGCGGGGGCACTCGGCGACGAGATCCTGGTCAACGGCACTCCACGGCCGTATCTCGATGTCACGACGGAGGCCGTTCGGTTGCGACTGCTCAACGCGTCGAACGCACGAGTCTTCAATTTCTCGTTCGAATCCGGCCGGCCGTTCGATCTCGTCGGTACCGACGGCGGCCTGCTCGAACATCCCACAGCCGTGCAGAACGTGCAGCTCTCTCCCGGTGAGCGCGCCGAGATAGTGGTGCGCCCGCAACCCGGAACCCGGGATGTCCTGCGCAGTACGTCGCCCGACCTCGACGTCGACTTCTTTCAGCGCCGCTTCTCCGGCGGGGACGACAGATTCGACGTTCTCGAACTGCGCCCCGCTGCGGCCCTCGAGGGCTCCGCAGAGCTGCCGGAACGACTCACCACGTTCGAGGACCTCGGCGAACCGGGCACGGTACGCCGCATCGACCTGAACGGGACGACCATGATCAACGGCCGGGAAATGGACATGAACCGCATCGACGATGTCATCCCGGCAGGCTCTACCGAGCTGTGGGAAGTGACGAACGGGAGCGGCACCCACCACAACTTCCATATCCACGATGTGCAGTTCGCTGTCGTGGATGCCGCGGGTACGCCGGTGAACGATCCTCTCCTCGGCGGACGCAAGGACACCGTGTTCATTCCTCCGAACACCACGGTGCGGCTTCTCGTGCGGTTCGGGAGTAACAGCGACCCCACCATGCCGTACATGTACCACTGCCACCTGTTGCGGCACGAGGACGACGGAATGATGGCGCAGTTCGTCGTCGTGGACGAAAAGGATGCAGCCCATCCGGGTGGAGCCGCTGAGCACTCGCCCCCGGGCGAACACGACGGGCATGGCGGCTGACCTGCGAGAACGAGGCGGGGAATAGTTCCCGAACCCGTGGCGTTGGAACCGGTTGGATCGGCGCGTCAGTACGCCCCGGAGCCAGTATTAACGGCCTTCGTGGAATACCGTCCGGCTGGAGCCACGTTGCGCGAGACGCCGTGAGGCATCGGGCGCGCCGGTCCGCCTCTCTTCTCGCTCGAGCGAATCGGGACGCCTGTGAATTGCCGGGCGTTGTCCGTCGTCGGACCCCTACACCGGTAGCGCTGCGAACCCCGGATCTCCCGCCAGTACAGTTGCCGTTCGGTAACCGAGGCAGACGAACCGGGAGTGTGCATGAACCGCTGGGCCGACATCGTGGTGACCAGAAGTCGGTGGGTTCTCGCCGCAGTCCTGTTGGTGGTCCTGGCTGCCGGAATCTGGGGAGTGGGGGTGTTCGGAAAACTCTCCGGCACCGGGTACTACGTCGCGGGCAGCGAGTCCATGCAGGCCCAGAAGATCATCTACGACACCTTCGGTCCGCAGACAGCAGACATCATCGCGATGTACACCGCCCCCGACGGCCAGAGCATCGACGACATCCGAGACGACGTCGAGGACACCCTCGGTAAATTCACCGACGAAGTCCCCGTCACCTCCGTCACGACCTATTGGACGGCGCCGCCGCCGATGAACCAGCTGCTGGTCTCCACCGATCAGCGCAGTGTCGCGGCGTCGATCATCCTGGGAGAGAACTCGGGGGTCACCAACGCGAACTTCCCGACGGTCCTCGAGATGCTCGAGGTTCCCGGAATCGATTCGCAGTTCGCCGGCGGAACCGTCGTCGGAGTGGAATTCACCTCCACCCTCGAACACGATCTGATCGTCTCGGAGGCGATCGCGATCCCGGTGACCCTCCTGCTGCTGGTGTTCATCTTCGGCGGGATCGTCGCGGCAGCAGTCCCCGTCTTCGTCGGTGTTCTCGCCATCTTCTCCTCGCTCGCGACGCTGCGATTGCTCACGATGTTCACCGAGGTGTCGTCGTACGCGCTGAACATCACCTCGCTGATCGGCCTCGGACTCGCGATCGACTACGGCCTGTTCATCGTCAGCCGCTTCCGTGAAGAGCTGAACGCGGGATCCGAGGTCGTCGCCGCGACGAAACGCACCATGCTCACCGCGGGGCGCACGGTGATGTTCTCCGCAGCCCTGCTGATCTGCGCATTCGCGGGCATGCTCGTCTTCCCCCAGTCGGTGCTGCGATCGCTCGGCCTCGGCGCGATGGCGTCCGTGTTCAGCGCTGCCCTGCTGTCCCTGACCGCTGTGCCGGCCGTGCTCGCCCTGCTCGGCCACCGAATCAACGCCTGGACCTGGGACAGGGAGGCGTCCGCGCGCAGCGAGGCACGGGCGGTGCGGTTCTGGGGCGGTGTCGTGCACAGGGTGATGAAGCGCCCCGCCACGATCGCGATCGTCATCACCGCCGGGTTACTCGTCATCGCGACCCCGGTTCTGAAAGCGGGATTCGGCGAGATCGAGTACACCGCACTCCCGGAGGACAGTCCGGCGCGCGCCGCGACACAGAAACTCCTCGACGACTTCTCCAGCAGCGGGAACGGCGCCACTCTCGTTCTTCGCAGCGACGACGGCAGGACGCCGTCGCCCGAGGCCGTCCGTGCCGTGTCGCGAGCGGCGACCTCCGTCGACGGCATCGAGCAGACCGTCACCGTGGGCTCACAGGGAGACGTCGCGGTGCTGCAAGCGCTGTACGCGCAGGGAGTCGACGGCACGCCCCGAGCCAGTGCCATCACCGACGAACTCCGTGCCGTCCCCGATCCCGAGGGGACGGAACTGCTCGTCGGTGGCGGACGCGCGCTCGTCGACGACGCCAATGCCGCGATTGCCGATGCGCTGCCGTGGATGATCGCGATCATGGTGGTCTCGACGCTGGTGTTGCTGTTCCTGGCGTTCGGCTCGGTGGTGCTGCCCGTCAAGGCGGTCCTGATGGCCGGGTTGAGTCTGGCCGCCACGTTCGGTGTCTTGACCTGGGTGTTCCAACTCGGGCACGGCGCATCGTGGATCGGGGTCGTGCCGAGCGCACTCGAACCGACATTCGTGGTCCTGATCCTGGCGGTCGTGTTCGGCCTGTCCACGGACTACGAGGTGTTCCTCATGTCCCGGATGGTCGAGGCGCGCGCGGCGGGCGCGACAACGGTCGAAGCCGTGGAATACGGCACCGCCCGTACCGGCCGCGTCGTCACCGCCGCCGCTCTGCTGCTGATCGTGGTGACCGGGGCCTTCACCATCTCCGGCCTGTCGATCATGCGATTCCTGGGCATCGGCATGATCATCGCGCTGATCATCGACGCGACGATCATCCGCATGCTTCTGGTCCCCTCGCTGGTGAAGCTGATGGGCGAGGCCAACTGGTGGGCGCCGAAGTGGATGAAGCGCATCCACGAGAAGGTCGGGCTGGGTCACTAGGTCGCGACCCCGGTTTTCCGGCCCCGATACTTACCTCAGAGTAAGTTCTCGGGCATGGCAACCTACCTGGTCACGGGTGGAACAGGATTTCTCGGTCGGCAGGTTCTCACTCGGCTGCTCGCCACCCGGCCCGACGCCGAAGTACACGTGCTGGTCCGACGGGGCTCCGTGACCAGGTTCGAGGCGTTCGCCGACACGGTGCCGGGTGGCGCGCGGCTGCACGCCCTGGTCGGAGACCTGACGGCACGCGACCTCGGTCTGGAGCCGGAGACGGTTCCCCTCGCCGAACATGTCGTGCATCTCGGCGCGGTCTACGACCTGACCGCAGGTGACGAGCAGGCGGCCACCAACGTCGGCGGCACCCGTGCCGTGATCGCGCTGGCGCGGCGACTCGACGCCACGCTGCACCACATCTCGTCGATCGCGGTTGCCGGTGACCACCGCGGCACGTTCACCGAGAAGGACTTCGATCTCGGGCAGCGATTTCCGACGCCGTACCACCGGACCAAGTTCGAGGCGGAGGCAGCGGTGCGCGAAAGCGATGTCCGCTGGCGGGTGTACCGCCCGTCCGTGATCGTCGGAGACTCGATCACCGGCGCCATCGACAAGATCGACGGGCCGTACTTCTTCTTCCCCGCGCTCGCACGACTCGGCGCTCTGCCCACCGGACTGCCTCTCGTGGTGCCCGACCTAGGCTGCACGGACCTGGTTCCCGTCGACTACGTCGCTGCCGCGATCGTCGAACTCGTACACCGGCCCGGGCTCGACGGCCGCGCCTTCCATCTCGTCTCGCCCCGTCCGCAGCCGCTGCGGGAAGTGTTCGCGGCGTTCGCTTCCGCGGCAGGGGCACCCGTTCCGGTCGCCACCGTGCCGGGCGGTCTCGTTCGGCCGCTCCTGTCGTCGACCACCCTGCCCGGTCTCGACACCGTCCGGCGTCTTCTACTCCGGCGCCTCGGCATCCCGCCGGTGATGCTCGACCATCTCACGATTCCGGCGGTGTTCGACAGTGCGTGCACCCGGGAAGCATTGCAGGGCAGCGAGATCACGGTTCCCGACCTGCGCGGGTATGCACCGGTGCTGTGGCGGTACTGGCGCGAGCACCTGGACCCGGATCGTTCACGACGTGAAGACGCGCGCGGTCCGCTCGTCGGCCGGCACGTGATCATCACCGGTGCCTCCTCCGGCATCGGCCGGGCTACGGCGCTCGCCGTCGCCGAGTACGGAGCGCGGGTGTTTCTCCTGGCTCGACGCGAAGAGGAACTCGACGCCGTTGTCGCGCAGATCCGCGCCGCGGGCGGATCCGCGTATGCCTATCCCTGCGACCTCACCGATCCCGAGTCCGTGGACCGCGCCGTATCGTCCGTCCTCGCCGACCACGATCACGTCGACATGCTCGTCAACAACGCCGGCAGATCCATTCGGCGGGCGCTGGACCACTCGACGGACCGGATGCACGACTTCGAACGGACGATGGCGGTGAACTACTTCGGCGCCGTTCGTCTGGTGCTGGCACTTCTTCCCCATATGCGCCGGCGGCGTTTCGGGCACGTCGTGAACATCACCAGCGCGGGCGTCCCCGCCCGGACCCCGCGGTTCGCGGCCTACATCGCCTCGAAATCCGCACTCGAAGCATTTGCCGAGGTGGCGGCCGGCGAAACCCTGAGCGACGGGATCACGTTCACCACTGTCCGGATGCCGCTCGTGCGCACTCCGATGATCGCACCGACCGACGAGTACACCGAGGCTCCCGCGGCAAGTCCCGAAACGGCAGCGGCGATGATCGTGCGTGCCCTCATCGAGCGGCCCACCCGCATCGACGTCCCGGTGGCGACCCTCGCCGAATTCGGCAGTCTCTTCGCTCCGTCGACGGCCAATCGTGTTCGTTCCCGGTTACATCGTGCATCGTCCGATTCCGGTGCGGCCCGGGGCGAGATCGCAGCGGGGAAACCTACGCCACCTGCACCTTTCGGTGTGCTTCCGGCACTGACCGGAGGCGCAACCTTGCGGCGGATCGGACGACTGCTCCCCGGCGTGCACTGGTAGGGGCCTGAGCGCGACTGCCGGCCGAAGCGCGCTCCGTTATCGCGTCTGCTCCTCGAAGTACTCACGTTGAGCGGGGAAGTAGTCGTCCCAGTTCCGCGGAGGTGCGCCGGAGACCGATGCCACCAGTTGGTCGAGGTAATACTCCCAACCGGGTCCGACGTCACCGACATCCGCACGTACGACGCGATGATGCACGAAGCGAACTTCGGAGCGATCGCCGTCGCCGGACAGTTCGAAAGTGACGTCCCACGCGCCCTGGTCGGAGATCGTCCGGAGTCCCAGCCGATGCGGGGCGTCGCACTCGGTGATCTCGACGTCCTCCCACGGCGAGCCTTCCTCGAAACCCATTCGGACCTTGATCGTTTCGCCGACGGCGCCGGTACCTTCCCATCGTCCGACCCAACGCGCAGTGCGATCGGGTTCGGTGATGCTTGCCCATGCGTCCTCTACGGATCCGGGCAGTGTGCGAGTCACTACGAGGTCGAGCCCGTCGGGACCGTTCACGAGCCTTCCGGTCGGTTTCGGTGTGGTCATGCTCTTTTCCTTCCGTTCTCGAAGTTCGACCCGTTCTCGAAGTTCGACACCGGGGCTGTCGCTCTTCGTTCACGCCGGGTTCTCGCGACCTCGGTAGCCAGGGCATCGAGTCGGTGCGGCAGAGATGTCCCGAGGAGACGGCCGAGGTAGTCGGCGACCTCCGCCAGCGGCTCGGTACGCAGTGCGTAGATGCGCTGACGGCCGTCGACGGTCACCTCGACGACGCCGCACTCGATCAGGACACGGAGGTGTTTGCTGACGGCGGGGCGGCTGATCGCGAAGTGTTCTGCGATCGCCCCGGCCGGCAACGGCGAAGCATGGAGCAGCTCGAGAATCTCCCGGCGTACCGGGTCCGCGATCGCACGCGCTCCGTCCACTCCAAAAGCGTAACCGATTGGCTACGCGTTCGAGCTAGATTCCGGAGTCGGCGGAAACGGGGACGGGCGTCACCCGGGACGCGACGACCGGATGTATCGGTTTGGGTGCGGCACCGCAGCTCGCGGGCCGCGGCGGCAGATCACGTTTTTCCACCTCGACCCGCCAGGCGCGCCCGTCACGGTGATGCACGACCGGCTCGGCTCCGTCTGCGCCGCTGAAGTCGTGGACGGTGAAGTCGTCGAGACCGTCGGCGCCGGTGAGTTCGCGCACCGCGATCTCTGCTACCTGCGCCGACGCGTTCCAGGTGCTGCGTCCCCGAAGGCCCGGGAGGTACACCCGGCCGGCTGTCGCGGCGCGCACTGCCGCTGCGCTCTGCGCGGCGTCGAGGCGGCCGTAGGTGTAACCGGTGGGCAGCAGAATCATCGACGGCGCGAAGCGGTGACCTCCGGTGTGGGAGCACTCCCACACCGCATCACCGAATTCGGCGGCGAGTGCTGCCGCAACCGGGCGGCCCAGGACCGCGCAGCATCGGTCCCGCTTGCCGTGTGCGCAGACGAGCACGACCGGTTCGTCGACCGGAGTACCGAGACCGGGAGGACCGCCGGCCACCACGTGCGGCACGAGGTCGAGCAAGTCTTCGGGCTTCTCGATTTCGAGATGCTCGCACCAGGTGTTTCCGGGTTCGGTGCGGGCGAGCAGGACAGTCCGGGTCGGACGCACCACGTCGCGCCCCGGCCGGCGGATGAACACGAACCGCACACCCGCCGCATCGGCACGGGCAGAGATTTCGGCGGCGAGTTCCGCGCCGAGCGCCGTGCCGTCGAGAGCGTCGCGGCCCCATCCCGAAGGAACCTCCAGGCACACGTACCCCGGGGCTGTGGCGGCGGTGCCGGGTAACGGCTCGTCGAGTGCGGACAGCGCGGAGCAGGTCGGAGCGGGGGTCGTCACCGGCTGATTGTCGCCGCTGACCTCGCCCGTGGCAGCGGCGACCCCGGAGAGTTGCCTCTTCAACCCTTGCGCCCCCGCAGACGCCGCACCGCTGCGGTGCCCCACACCCGCAGGAAGCCTTGCGTTATGTACCCGAAACAGCCGAGCGCCAACGCCCATTTGGTGAGACTGATCGTCGTCGCTGCGCGGACAGTGATGTCGTCGATGCGACTGCGATGGTCGAGCAGGTACAGCCCGGTGATGTTCTCTGCGTAATCCCCGGCCGCAGCGATCACAGGTGCGGCCGCGAGGAGCCTGCGCGTGCGGGGTGTCAGCGGACGCTTTTTGTCGAGGGCGCGGGCACCGTCCCGGAGTGCAACCGCAAATGTCAATGGATGCACCATGTCCCAGTAGTAGTGCTGCCGGTACCGGCTGATCTCCTCCGGACCCAGGTTGTCGAGGATCTTCCGGTACTTGTCCGCCGAGAGGGTGGCCTGAATCCTGCCAACCGTGAGTGCGGTGGGGCCGAGGACGCGGCCCATGTTGGCCTGGGACACCAGGAACAACAGCGACGATCCGATGAGCCGACGATCCGATTCGGTCAGTGCCATGCCCATGATGGTAGCGCCCGATTCCCCCATGTCGGATTTGTGCGTTATGGTGTCCGCGCTACCGAACGTCTGGGGGGACGATGGCGGATACGATCAGGGCCGATATCGACGAATTATTCTCTTTGTCAACGGTTTTCAATGGGATCGCGAGTCGGATCGGGCTCATCGACACCGGCGTGATGTCGGCGGGCGCCTCCGAAGGATTCCCGGGCGGTGCTGCGATCGTCGAGGCACTTGCAGCAGTCGAGTCCGCGTCGCGACGCTCGGTGTCACTCCTCGCCGACCGTGCCTGGTCCACGTCCGACACCATCGACCGGGTCGCCGCGGACTACGAGAACACCGACGAGTACTTCGCCGCCGGATTGTCGCGGGCAGTTCCCGAGTGATCCCCACGATCACCGATGTCCGCAACTGGAAGCCCGCAGTCCTCCACGACAGAGCAAAAGCCGTCGACACGGTTGTCGCACACCTCGACAACGAGCGCGTCGCTCTGACGGACACCGCAAGCTCGCTGTGGCAGGCCTGGCAGGGACGTGCAGCAGACGCGGCGGAGAAACACCTGGACAGGGAACGTCGCTCCGTCGTGGCCGTCGTCGAGCATCTGCGACACGTCGCAGACCAACTCCGCCGCGCCGATACCGCACTCACCTGGTCGGTGCTGGCGGCGCGCAATGCGATCGCGAACGCCGAACTGGCAGGTTTCACCGTCGACGACAGCGGCGTGAAACCCGGCCGCCTCGCGGACGACTCGGCCACTGCAACCCAGGATGCTGCCGCTGAGCACGCCGAGGCGATCCGGCGCGCACTGGTCACCCTCGGCGAACTGGACGATCACTACGCCGGCCTCCTCCGGGTGATCGTCGCGGATCTCGCGGCGAGCACTCCGAAACCCGCGCCGCTCTCCCCCGACGAAGCGATCCGTGACGGAGCGATCTTCGTCGACGGAAAATTCGACAGCGACGAGGTCGGGCGATTGCTGGCCAACCTCACCGCTGCCGGCTTGGACGCGAACTCACTCGCCGATCTCGCGGCGGGCAGAGAAGTCCCATCCCTGCCCGCCGGGGCAATCGGCTACCTGGAACAGCTGTATCACCAGGGGGGAGTCGAACGTTTCCTTCTGTTGCAGAACGCGCTCGACGAGGACAGCAGCCCCCAGGCCGTTGCGGCGGGGCGGGCGCTGAGCGCCGGAATCCTCACCTTGTCGAACGAGAACATCGTCGACGACGACGGGCACAGCGGCGGCTGGGACAGACTCCCGCCGGACGTGCGCGCACTTGTACAACTGAATCCGGCGGACTCCGCACCTGCGACTCTCGACGACTATCTGCGCTCGCTCTCACCGTTCGAGCGATCCCGGCTCGAAGCCGATCCCGGTGCGGCCGCACGCGCACATGCCGAGATGTTGCGCCATCCGGGCGTCCACTACGCCCAGCGCCTCGGTATCCAAAACGAGTTCTGGGGACGAGTAGCCGAGTCCGACGGAATCCCCGGCGCTCGGCTCGGAGTCGAACTCGTCGAATCCGCAGCGACACAGGTGGGCCTTGCCGACTCCCCATACAGATCGGCGATCGCCTCCGCGTCGTACGCCTTCCCGGACCGCCTCGGCGAAGCCATGCTCGACGTCGGCACCCGAAACAACGAATCCAACGCTCGCATCCTCACGGGCGATCTCGACGATGACGGCAGTCCCGACACTCGACGCGACGCCGTCCTCACGCCGTTGTTCGTCCACGAGTGGAACGACGACGGCGCGTCGCTCGGCCGGTTGACATCGTGGATGACGGAGGAGAGCCTCGCCGTGCACGGACCAGGTGATACCGGCTCGCTCGACACCGAACGCCGCGACCGTGCGGATCGAGCGGCTCTCGGTCTGGCCCAATACCTTTCGCACGGAGAGAACTACTCACGTTTCATGGACATGAGCGGGCCCGACACCTCGAACCTCGGCGAGGTGAATCCTGCGCTGCTGCATGCGACAAGCCAGGGCCTCGTCGGGTACATCCCCCATCTCGCGGGGATCGACACCGACAGCCGTGAGTGGGCTTATCGTGCAGCAGAATCCAGTGACGCCGGCGACAAGCGTTTTGCCCATGCTCAGCGCGTATTCGCCCTCATGTCGACGGGAACCGACGCCAACACCACTTTCATGGGGGGCGCCCTCGCGTTCCACGAAACCTACGATCGCGCATTCGTCCGCAGCCTCCTCGAGCCCGACAAGTGGGGTGAGATATCCCCCGACACCGCGGCCGCGGGAAACGCGGCCCACATCCAGGCTCTGGTCGACACCGGCATCTACGGCGCGGCCGTCGAACAGTCGCGGGACCAGGAGAACATCGCGAACACGGTTGCCGAACGCCGCAACCAGGCTTACGACACCGGCTACACCATGATGCGCAACGCGGTCGCGTCGTTCGTTCCCGCCAACTTCACCATCGGCATGACCATGGACATGCTCAACCCGAGTGTTCGCGACACCTTCACGATTCCGGAAACACCAACGGAGAACTTCGCATTCACGATGAACGAGGCGCAGATAACCGCGGAAAACGATGTCCGGATCGCGCGGTTGCTGGTGGGTACGGACTGGGAACCTCAGAACCCGAAAGCAATCGATGAGCTGTCCTCAGCGGGAATATTGGCAGAGGACGGCACGCTCTCGCCGGATCCCGATCCGCTGTCAACTCGAAGCCCTCAAAAGGTGCACGCTCTCATAGAGGGTGCCATGCAGGACGAGTTCGGATCAAACCATTTCGATTACTACACCGACGAATACCGGCGGAGCTACCACGATGTGGCCCCCACCGTTCATTTCACTTCGACGAACTGAGAAGATGCGCCCAGCACTAGCAATACTCGCCGCGACCATGCTTGTTCTCTCGGTAGGGTGCGGCGCGCCCACAGAACATGCCGACAGCGTGCCTGTGACCGAACCACCACCCTACGAATGGGTCCCTATCGAGGACATCTCGATCCGTTGGACCGCAGTTCCGGGCGTGGACCTGGACTCCCCTGAAGTCCTGGTGGCACGGGCTTTCGGAGATTCTGAACTGTTCTACGAAATCACCGGCCAGTACGAATCGGCGTATGAAGGCTTCCCCGAGGCAGCGCCCTATCTCGACAACGGTGGACGCACCTACCCTCGCACCGGGACGGTGAACAATCACGTCTTCGAGGTGCGTCCCCTCCCCGATAGATTCAAACGCCCGTCGTATCGCGTCGCCTATTGCACCGACGAAACCGATACAGCCATACCCACAGGTGACGCGTGGAAAGCGAACGGCGCGAGCAATAGATATACCTACATCCTCGCCATTACCCGCACGGGATGGAATACTCCAGTCCCTCGTGTGGACCGCGCGGTCCGCACTCGACATCCGTCGTGGAATGTCTTCGAGGGCTGGGAGGTACGCCTCAGAACCCGTTGGGAAAATGACTTCTTCTCCGGTCACGATCCCGAAGATCGCGCGCTTCTCGACTACTGCGATGACGAGCATCCGCCCAGCAACGGAAATTTCCGATACGGCGATATTCTCGACGCTCCTCCTGTTGTCCAGCCTTCCGTTCCCGGCTGGCCCCAGCGCGTCGATGGTCCGTGAAACGGATTGCCGGCTCAGATGTCGTAATCCACAACGACCGGTGCGTGGTCGCTCATCCGTCGATCCTCAGCAGGTTCCCGGTCGGTGCCCGCAGCGACGGCAGTTCGAGCCAGGCCCGGGGTCGCAAGGTGGTAGTCGATCCGCCACCCGACATCACGGGTGAACGATCCGGGGATCCACGACCACCACGAGTACGGGCCGTCCACACCCGGATACTTGCTGCGAACGACGTCGACGAGTGTGCGCGCCGAGAGCAGCGAGTCGAGCCACTCCCGCTCTTCCGGGAGGAATCCCTCGGCCTGATTGCTGCGCCGCCAGTTCCGGACGTCGTACCGGGTGTGTGCGATGTTGAGGTCGCCCATCAGCAGCAGCTCTCTGCCCTGCGCGCGTGCCGCGCGACGGGACCGCCCCAGTTGGCGTGCGAATGCGTCGAGAAAACGCATCTTGCGCGCGTACCTGATCCCGCCGTCCGGTTCGTCTCGCATACGACCGGGCTTCTGCAGGTGCGCCGGGATGCCACCTTTCGGCAGATACAGCGACGCGACGGTGATCGGTGCATCCGCGAGATCGACTTCGATGTAGCGACCTTCGTCAGCGAATTCTTTCAGTCCGCGCGCCAACGGCACTCGCTCGAGTTCGATCGGCTCACTGTGATCTTCACCGGGCGCACGCACCAGTGCCGTACCGCTCCACGTGCGCACCGCAGCCGGGGGATGCATCGTCAGGACCGCCACACCGTTGCGGCCCGGCAGTACACCCTCTTCGTAAGTGAAGTGGTACTTGCCGAACACTCCGGGCGGAACCGCGGCAGCAGGAGCGCGGACCTCTTGCAGTGCGACCACGTCGGGCTGGCGCTCACGGAGCCACTCTTCGAATCCGCGTCGCTGTGCCGCACGGATTCCGTTGATATTGAAGGTCGCGATACGCACGGAGTACCAGTGTAGGGACCGAGGGTCAGTCCATGAGGAACGGCAGGACCTCGGCCGCGAAATCTTCGGCGCGGTCGCGGTGGATGCTGTGGCCGCACTGGATCTCCCGCGCCGTTCCGTCCGGTAGCGACGACAGCGCCGCAGCGAGCAGCGTCGCGTCGACCATACTGCCGCGGCGGACGCCACGCAGCAACAGGGTCGACGATCGGACGTGTGAAAGTTGTTCCCACCACAAAGGATTCGGGGTGTGGAATTGGCTCACCACGGTCTCGGTCATCGACCGATCGAAAGTGAAGAGGGCGCGCGGATTGAGGATCATGCTGCTGGTTGCATGCCACAGTTCGGCGGGCGTCGGACGGCCGGCGGGAATCTGCGGAACCGGATCACCCGCTCTCAAGGGCAACGGGGCTTCCTCCAGTACCAGCCGCCGGATGAGCTCCGGGTGCCGCTGTGCGATCAATGAGCCGGTGTGTCCCCCGAGTGAGTGGCCGACCAGGTCGATCGTGTCGAATCCCAGATGGGTACACAAACCCGCGACATCGGCGGCGAAATCGTCGAACCGATACGACTGGGCGCGACCACTACGGCCGTGGCCGCGCAGGTCGACGGCGACGACACGTCGCCCCGCCTTTGCCAGAACCCGAGAGAAACGCGCCCACGTGCGACCGTCACCGCCGAGCCCGTGCACCAGCACGACCGGCACGGGATGCATGCGGCCGAACGGCGCGGTCTCGCGATAGGAGACCACGACACCGTTCGGCGCGGCCGTACGTACGAGGGTGTCCACGACCGCCGAGCCTACTCAGTCGTAGACACCCTCCACGCGCCAACCGTCCGCGCCGAAGATGACGAGCAGCGCGCGGGAGCCGTCGAGGAGCACCTGGAGCCGGGCGACATGTCGCGCCGACGCCGGGTCCCACCAGTACTCGTCCACCGGCCAGGGCCCTGCCCACCCGAGCACCGTCCAGCTGCGACTTCCCCATCGCAACCGGGCCGGTCGCCCGTCCAGCACTCCCCGCTCCGTGACCGTCACCGGCGTACCGGACTCGTCGGCCACTGCGACGGCGGGCGGTTCGTGCAGGACCATGGCGGGGGCGGGTGGAGGAAGCCGGCCGGGCCAGGGAGCGCTGGGATCGGACGCCGGGACCGCCTCTTCCCCCACGGGCACGAGAACGACGCGCTCACCCGGACCGCGACCACCGCTGAGCACCCCCACCTGCACCGCGTCGCCGCCGAGAAGCCCCTGGACGCGCACCAGGGCTCGCCTGGCCCGCTCGTCCTCGTCCCCTACGCCGCCCCACAAGCCCAATTGCAACGCACCGGAGGCCACCACTTCGACCGGCTCCAGACGTAGCAGCACGATCCCCGCTGTGGGGCGGGATCCGCTGCGGCCGGTGAGCCATCCGTCGAGTTGCCATCGCACCCGGTCGGCCGTCCCGTCCGGGGTCAACGGTTCGGCACAGCGCCACGTGCGGGTGTGTTCCTCGCCGTTGCCGGTGCGCGCGGCGACGAGCAGGCGCGTGCATGCCACCCCCGCCGCGGCGAGGCGTACGTGCAGCAGTCCGGCCAGCGTGCGACCGACGAACGCGGCAGCGTCGACACGTTCGATCGGGGGGTCGCACGGATACTCCACCACCAGGTCAGGGGGGATCGCCCGACCCGACGGCGGGCGTTCGGGCAGACCCCGCGCACTCCGATGCGCAGCGACCGCATCGGAGCCGAACCGAGAGGCCACCTCGGCCGGGGTCAATGCGGCAAACGTCCCGATCGTGCGTATCCCCAGCCGACGCAACAGATCCACCGTTTCGGTGCGTTCGGGAGCCGCCAGCGCAGGTTCCACCGCCAGTTCCGAAATCGGTAGCGGTGCCAGGAATCCGGCACCGGCGCCGGCGGGAACCAGGGTGGCTCGCCGTGCTGCGAGTACTGCGGTGGACAGTTCGTCGGCGATACCGACCTGGCATTCGACTCCGACCGCGGCTACCGCGTCGACCAGGCTTTCCGCTGCTGTCTCCTCGGTGCCGAACCATCGGACGACACCGCGTGCTGCCAGCACCACCAGGCCCGGGCGCAGCACTTCCACTCCCGGGGCAACCTCATCGATCGCGGACACCACCGATTCGAACCGGATTGCGTCGCGATCGGTATCCGACTGGGCCACATGCAGTTCCGGACATCTCGCTTGCGCTTCACGTCGGCGCAGACCACGTCGCACCCCTGCGGCACGCGCGGTGGCAGAGCACGCAATCACACGATTGGCCGCGACCACCGCGATCGGAGTAGTCGCGGGCAGATCGGCGACCGCCGCAGCCGCCACCGCCGGCCAGTCCGGACACCACACCGCGACCACCCGGGCCGGAGCCTGCCCGGGCGTGGTCATTGCGCGACCTGTCGTCCGGAATCGCCACCGATGAGACGGGGCTTGCCGGACTCCCACAGCACTGTGCTGCGTTCGGCGCATACGTCGACCTGGGTGGTGCGCAGAGGAAACGCCCGGCCGTGCGCCCGTACCGACAGCCGCGTCCTGCACAGCCTTCCGAGACCGGGCCCGTCCACTCCTTCGTAACCGCTGACCTGCGCCTCGAGCCGAACCTGCGCCCCTTCCCACCGGCCGTCGGTGACGATCAGGACAGCTCCTTTGCTGCGCGCTCTGGCCGCGACCGCACGTGCGCGGGACGGCGGGACGGACGTGCCGCCCAAACCCAGGACGACGAGATCCATCCCGTCGAGAAGGACGGCTGCGACCTCGACGGGATCCGGCCCGGGATCCGGGATCACCGCGAGTCGTTGCAGCCGGGCACCCATTTCCGCGGCGGCGAGCAATCCCAGCCGCCGCTGGCCGATCACCGCGGCATTGCCGCCCGACGAGGTCACCGAGGCCAGCACCCCCAGCAGCAGGGACGCAGCACCGGACATCGAGACGACGCTGCCGCGGACGAGACCTCCGTGCGGCAGCAGGTCGGCGAGAGGTGCGGGCACCGGGAGCACGCCGTGGGACGCGACCTCGACCGGTTCCGAGACCGGCGTCGGCCGGGAGACCTCACCACGCGAGGGAACGGCGGCGATCCGTCGTCGCAGCGCCTCTATCTGCCGCGTCCGCTCCTGGCTCGCTTCGCCACCGACCGGAAATTCGGCTACCTCACCCAACATGCACCCCTGTCATCCGCCTGCCGCGTTGCACACGACCGGCCGACCACGGGGAAGACGTGGCCCAGCCCGAATTCGTATTCGAACATCCATTCGAACAATTCCAGTAGACCCGATGCCGTCACTCGCCGTCAAGTGAGCGGCCGGCCACACCTTCGCAGTCTCGGCACCGGGGTCTCCGAGCCCATCCACTACCCTTGGCAAGGTGGTCGATCAGGACAGAGCAGGACGAGTCGTCGGCCCGGACCACCTCGTGGCCGGGCGGTATCGACTCGATTCCAAGCTCGGTGGCGGCGGGATGGGCGCCGTCTGGCTCGCCCGCGACACCAGACTCGGCCGCAATGTTGCTGTCAAGCAAGTGATCTCCACCGCCGACCTCGACCATGCCGAAGCCGAGGAGATCCGCCGCCGCGCACTGCGCGAAGGCCGGGTCGCGGCCCAGCTCACGCACGAACACGCCATCTCCATGTACGACGTGGCGCTGCACTACGGCGAGCCCTGGCTCGTCATGGAACACCTGCCGTCCCGGAGTCTGGCGCAGGTCATGAACGCCGTCGACACGCTGCCGCCGTACGTCGTGGCCCAGATCGGGGCGAACGTCGCCGACGCCCTCACCGCCGCACACGCGGCCGGCATCGTCCACCGGGACGTCAAGCCCGGCAACATCCTGATCGCCGAGCGCGGCGATATTTCCGGTGTCGTGAAGATCAGCGACTTCGGCATCGCCCGGGTCAAGGGCGACAACGACCCGGCAGGCGTCATCATCGGAACGCCCGCATATTTCGCACCGGAGGTCGCGCGAGGCAACGACCCGACCGAGGCCAGCGACGTCTTCTCACTCGGCGCCACTCTCTACACCGCCATCGAGGGACAACCTCCGTTCGGTTTCGAGGCCGACTCGATCGCCCTGCTGCACCGGGTTGCCCGCGCCGAAATCATCATGCCCACGAACACGGGTCCGCTCACCGATGTCCTGCTGTCGATGCTCGAGCCGGATCCGGCTCGCCGGCCGACGATGGCCGAGGCCCGCGACCTGCTCGCCGCGGTGACGCTCGGCCCCGGTGGCACGGCCGCACAGCTCCGCGGGCGTCCCATCCTGTCGGAGGACGGGACCGTCCCCTCCTGGGCGCAGCGCGCCACCGCCCTCGCGGAGCCTCTCCGGCTGCGCGGGTCGTTCGTCGACCGTCCGCTCGGCGAGATACCCCCCGGACACAAGACGCAGGGACCGTCGAGCAAGAAGAGCCTGCACCCGTCCGATCTGCTCGACCGCCTCCTTCCGAGCGGCCCGGCGCCCGACAGCCTGCAGGAAAAGGTCGTCGCCTACGCCCCGCTCGCAATGGCAGCGATGGTCACGCTCTTGGTCGCAGCGCTCGTGGCAGCCCTCGTGATCAGCTTTCTCGTGACCTGACTCGTCCAGCCTGTCGGATGCACATGCGACGATCTGCTCCCACCCAGCACCCAGGGAGCACACCATGAGCACTCCACCAGTGGATCGGACCATGACGGCCATCACCGACGCCGTGACCCTGGGCCGCACGGGAGATACCGCCGCTGCCCGCGCCGCACTGGAAGAACTGTGGACGACGATCGGCTCCGACGGCGATGCCCTGCACCGCTGCACCCTCGCCCACTATCTGGCCGACCTGCACGACAGCGCGGCATCCTCACTCGAGTGGGACCTGAGGGCGTTGGCCGCCGCCGACGACTTGGACGACCAGCGTGTCCGCGAACATCACGAGTCCCTCCACATCCGCGGCTTCTACCCGTCGCTGCACCTCAATCTCGCAGACGACTACCGCCGCCTCGGCGACTTCGATTCCGCTGCCGAGCATCTCGCCGCAGCGCGGAGTTACAGTGACGCGCTCGCGGACGACGGTTACGGCGCAGGCGTTCTCGGAGGAATCGACAATGTGGCCACGGCGATCGCGACGCGGAACACGGAGCGCCTCGCCACGCACTGAGCGGTCAGTCGATACGTCGCCGATGTGCCCATCGGGTGAGCGCATTGCGGTTGGACTGCTGGGTCTTCCGCAGCACGTTCGACGCGTGGGTCTCCACCGTCTTCACCGAGATCACCAGTTCCTCGGCGATCTCCCGGTAGGTGTAACCGCGCGCGAGCAACCGCAGAACCTCGAGTTCGCGTGGGGTCAGTGAATCCAGTTCCGGATCGAGCGGAGGTTCCGGCGCCGAAGATCTGCCGGTGAAGGAATCGAGTACGAAACCCGCGAGTCGCGGACTGAACACCGCGTCCCCGCCGGCCACCCGACGCACCGCATCGGCGAGATCGGGTCCGGAGATGGTCTTCGTCACGTAGCCGCGCGCACCCGCACGGATGACGGCGATGACGTCTTCGGCCGCGTCGGACACACTGAGCGCCAGGCACACCGGCCCGTCGGGCAGACGGTTGAGCACGGCGACGCCACCACCGTCGGGCATGTGCACGTCGAGAAGGACCACGTCGGGCCGGGCAGCCTCGATACCGGCGACGGCCTCACCTACCCCACCGGCCTCCCCCACGATGTCCATGTCGTGTTCGCGCCCCAACTCGGTGCGGACACCGGAACGGAACACCGCGTGGTCGTCGACGAGGAACACACGGAAGCGTCCGGCGCGTTCGGAAACCTCGGACGCTGTCACCGGGGTCGAAATCACTGCGTCTGCTCCTCGGGGTGGGGGTCGGTCACCTCCCACTCTAAGGTCGTGTCCTCACTCCGCTCGCGTCCGGCGCGCGGCATATGGATGCGAATTTCGGTGCCTTTGCCCGGATTGGACTTCACGACCGTCCGCCCGCCGCGGCGTTCGATGCGCGTCCGGATCGAACGGGCGAGCCCCTGCCGGTCCCCGGGCACCGTATCGGGATCGAATCCCACCCCGCGGTCGCGGACGAACACACTCACCTGGTCGGGTTCGACCTCGGCGAACAGATCGACGTTCTCCACCTGTGCGTGCTTGGCCGCGTTGACGAGCGCTTCGCGCGTCGCGCCCAGCACGGCGGTGACGGCTTCGGCCGAGATGTCGTCGTCTTCCGGTGCCACGTCACCCACGATGACGGGCACGACCGACACCCCGTACTGGTCCTCGACTTCGCCCGCGATCGTCCGCAACGCTTCTGCGAGAGAAGTCCGCGGCGACTCGTCCCCACCGAACAGCCACCGCCTCAGTTCGCGTTCCTGGCTGCGAGCAAGCCGGAGCACTTCCTGCTGGTCGGCAGATTGCTTCTGGATGAGAGCGAGGGTTTGCAGTACCGAATCGTGCAGGTGCGAGGCGATCTCGTCGCGCTCTTCGTTGCGCACCCGCGCGGCACGTTCGGATTCGAGCGCCCGCCACATCCGGATCCACAACGGCACGGACAGCAACGTGGCACCGATCAGAGTCACGACCACGGCGAGAAGCGACGATCGTAGCGCCGCCACATCCACCTGGGCGAGGACGATCACTCCCAGTCCCGTCACCACGAGGGTGAGACCACCGAGGACGCGAGCCCACGCCAGCACCGTCGGCTTGGCCGGGAGACCGAAGACCGACCTCGGTCCTTCCGCGTCGAATTCCCGCCACACCAGGGCGGCCCCCACCGCGACCACCAGCACCGGCGTGATCACCGAAGCAGCACCGCCGCTGAAGAGCCACGACAGGCCGATGGCGAGGGCGAGTCCCATCACTGCAAGACCCACCGCGCGGCGTCGTTCCCCCGGTTCCGGGCGCACATCGTCCGATCCGGGTGGGACGAACATCCACAACATGCCGTACGCGACGATGCCGACCCCGCCGAGCGCGGCCAGTACCGTGAACGCGACCCGAACCTTCGTGACGTCGATGCCGAGATGGTCTGCCAACCCGCCGGCGACGCCGCCCACGACACGTCCGCCCATGCGTCGTTCGAGGCGCGGGACGGTCGCAGGTGATTCGGCTACAGGCTGCACACTTCGATACTGACACGGTTACCACCCGTGCGGCATCGGGGACGGACCCTGATGTCGGACTCTCAGAGGTCCCCGGAAATCAGGGTTGGTCCCCGATGTGCCGAGTGCTCCCACGCGACAGGATGGTCCCATGACCACGAGGAATTTCCCCGAGCAACTGTCGGACATGTGGCGCACCCGCCCGGTACGACTGCCGGACCAGGGGCACATCGCCGGCGTATGTGCGGGTATCGGGATGCGCTACGGAGTCGACCCGGTGCTCATCCGCGTCGCGTTCGCGGTGTCGGCGATCTTCGGTGGCGCCGGGATCGTGCTCTACCTGGCGGCGTGGGTGCTGTTCACGCGCCTCGGCGACCAGGTGTCGCCGCTCGAGTCCCTGATGGGGCGCGGGAGCAGCTCGGAGACGTCCACCAAGGTGATCGTGATCCTCGTGGCGCTGGCTATCTCGGCTAGCGCGATCGGACCTGTCGGAGCGGGCTTCGGCGGCTCCGGCTTCATCGGTGCATTCCTGATGCTCGCGGGCTGGTGGTTGCTCTACCAGCGCCAACCGGAAGCACCTGCGTTGCCGGTTGCGGACGGTGGATTCGCGGCCGATTCGTCCGCGAGTCCGCAGCAGCCCTTCCACAACGGCATCTTCTCGCCCGGGATGTTCATGCACAACGCGGCCGTGCGGAACATGCTTGCGACGAGCCCGTCGATGTCGCCGCCCACCGGACCGGCGCCAGGCGACCCCGACTACCTGAAGTCCGGCACGCCGGACGACACGACGCAGCAGGGCACGCCCTCCGGGTCCCGGCCCGACCTTCGCAAGGAACCGGTCGAGCCCGAACCTCCGACGAAGGACGCCTCCTCTGCCGTGGCCGGCGGCCCGCCGGCGTGGGATCCGCTGGGCGTCGCGCCGTTCGCATGGGATCTCCCCGAACCCACCCCGACCCGTGATCTCGTTCCCACCCGCAAGCGGCGGTCGCGGCTGACCACCACGGTGCTCGGACTTGCGGTGCTCGCTGCAGCGGCCGCGGGAGCGGTAGCCGTATCGGGCGACGTGGTGTGGATGACACCGGCCCGGGTCGGCGCCATCGCACTCGCGGTCATCGGCGCCGGCATGATCGTGGGTGCGTTCCTGCATCGCGGCCACGGCCTGTTGGTCGTCACCGGACCGCTGCTCGGGTTCGTGGTGCTGGCATCGATCGTCGGCCCGATGGACCGCTCGAACTGGGGAGACCGCGACTGGGCACCGACCTCGGCGGCAGAACTCCAACCCGCCTACGAGTCCCGGTTCGGCCAGATGAATCTGGATCTGCGGAACCTCGAACTCACCGAGGATTACACCGTCGAGGTAGACGGAAGTTTCGGCAACGTCGAAGTGCTGCTGCCGGAGAACCTCGATGTCCGCACGACGTGTTCAGTCGACGCGGGTGAGATCACGCAATGCCCCGAGCCCGGCCTCGACGGTGGGCGCGACGGTGAGAAGGGGCCGGTCCTGACCTTGGACACGGCTGTCGACTTCGGGAACCTGGAGGTGCGTCGTGGCTGAGTACGACACCGGATTCGATACCGGATCCTCGCAGAAAGATCACGCCGGGCCGTGCCGCCGGGGTCCCTCGCTCCTGCTTCTGCTGTTCGGCCTCGTTGCGCTGGCGGTGAGCGGATGGGCGCTTCTCGGGCCCTTCTCGCTCGATGTCCTCGCCAGCTTCGACGGCGGATGGGTCCTGGTCGGGGCAGCGGTCGTGATCGGAGCGGTGCTCGTGTTCCTGCCGAACCGGCGCTCCAAATAGCAAGCGACACGGCGGCTCCTCCCGCGCTCAGGCCTGAGCGCGGGAGGAGCCGTCCGGATCGGACTGTCGCCGAGTCAGACGCAGACGCGCGATGCGGCGCCCGTCGAGTTCGGTGACGGTCAGCCGATTACCGCCGACCACGAGACTTTCCCCCGCCTGCGGCAGATGGTCGAGCCGGTACAGGACGTAGCCGGCGATCGTGTCGTACGGACCGTCGGGCAAGGGAATGCCGGTCTGCCGGGTGAAATCCTCGACGTGGAGCAGTCCGTCGATGTCGTCGTACGCGATCTGCGGGTCTCCCGCCCGCGAAGTACCACCGGATGAGCCGACGACGGGGTCGAACTCGTCGCCGATCTCCCCCACGATTTCCTCGACGATGTCCTCCACCGTGACGATGCCTGCGGTGCCTCCGTACTCGTCGACGACGAGGGCGATCTGCGCGTTGCCGCGCCGCATCACGGTCAGGGCGGCGAGGGCGGGCTTGGAGCCGGGCAGCGACACGATGGGGCGGCAGAGGTCGGCGACGGTGCCCTGTGGCCGTTCGTCCAGCAGCAGATCGCGCAGATGCACGAATCCGACCACGTGATCCGCAGATTCGGCGATGACGGGATATCGCGTATGGCCGAGACCGAGGGCGAGTGCCCGGGCGTCGGGAATCGTCGTGTCGGCGCGCAGGAAGTCCACTTCGGTGCGTGGCCGCATCACCTCCCTCAGGTTCCGGGAGCCTACGTCGAACACTTCGGTGAACACGCTGCGTTCGTCCTCGGAAAGCGCCTCGAGACCGACGAGCATGTCGCGCAGTTCCTCGTGGGTGATCTGCTCGTTCTTGATCGACGGGTCGGAACCGAGAAGGCGCACCAGTGCATCGGTGGAGACCGAGAGCAGCCAGATGACCGGTCGCATGATGCTCGCGAATCGGTCGAGGGCGGGTGCCGTGGCCAGCGCCATCCCGGTGGACCGCTGCAACGCGATGCGCTTGGGCACCAACTCACCGAGCACCAATGACAGGTAGGCGATGACCAAGGTGGTGCCGACGAGAGCGACTGCATCGGCGACTGCCGGCCCGAGCCCCCAACCGCGCAGCGTCGGTGCCACATCGGGGGCGAGGGTGGACGCACCGAAGGCGGCGGAGAAGAACCCCGCGACGGTGACGCCGATCTGCACGGCGGACAGGAACCGGTTGGGGTCACGCGCGAGGGCGGCGGTGCGGCGACCACGACCGCCACGCCGGGCCAACTCCCGAAGTTGGCTTTCCCGCAACGACACCAAGGCCATCTCGGTAGCGGCGAACACGCCGCCGACGAGGACGAACAGCAGCACCGCCCCCACGTTGACGAGCGTGCCGCTGGTCATGCCGGAGGCCTGTGGTGATTGCGGCAGGACTGAGATCTCGGGTCGTGGTCCATGTTCCGCGCTCCTCGCCGGTGACGTTTCAGTCTAGGCAGAGGAGACGGCATCACGGAGCAGGTCGAGGGCGCTCGACCTGCTCCCGTGCACTACGACGCCGCGAAGGTCACTCCCACTCGATGGTTCCCGGCGGCTTGCTCGTCACATCGAGCACTACGCGGTTCACCTCGGCAACCTCGTTGGTAATGCGCGTGGAGATACGCTCGAGCGCCTCGTACGGCAGTCGCGTCCAGTCGGCGGTCATCGCGTCTTCGCTGGAGACGGGGCGCAGGACGATCGGGTGGCCGTAGGTGCGGCCGTCACCCTGCACGCCCACGCTACGCACGTCGGCGAGCAGCACGACCGGGCACTGCCAGATCTGGTTGTCGAGCCCGGCGGAGGTGAGTTCTTCACGCGCGATCGAGTCGGCGCGACGAAGGATCTCGAGCCGCTCGCGGGTGACCTCGCCGATGATGCGGATGCCGAGGCCCGGGCCGGGGAACGGCTGCCGGCCGACGATCTCTTCGGGCAGACCGAGCTGGCGGCCGACGGCGCGCACCTCGTCCTTGAACAGCAGGCGCAGCGGTTCGACGAGCGAGAACTGGAGGTCCTCGGGCAGACCACCGACGTTGTGGTGGCTCTTGATGTTGGCGGTACCGGACCCGCCGCCCGACTCGACGACGTCCGGGTACAGGGTGCCCTGGACGAGGAACTCGACGGTTTCGCCCTTCTCGGCGCCCTCGCCGAGAACCTCGGCCACTGCACCTTCGAAGCTGCGGATGAACTCGCGGCCGATGATCTTGCGCTTGGTTTCGGGATCGGTGACGCCGGACAACTCCCGGAGGAAGGTTTCCGAGGCGTCCACGGTGACGAGCCGCGCGCCCGTGGCGGCGACGAAGTCCTTCTCGACCTGTTGACGCTCACCCTCACGCATCAGCCCATGGTCCACGAAGACACAGGTCAGGCGGTCACCGATCGCGCGCTGCACGAGTGCAGCCGCGACCGCGGAGTCGACGCCACCGGACAGCCCACAGATGGCGCGGCCGTCGCCGACCTGGGCGCGGACCTGCTCGATGAGGGACTCGGCGATGTTGGCTGCCGTCCAGCTGCCGGGAATGCCCGCGATGTCGTGCAGGAAGCGGCTCAGAACCTGCTGGCCGTGCGGTGAGTGCAGGACCTCGGGGTGGTACTGAACGCCGGCAAGTCGCCGGGCGCGATCCTCGAAGGCGGCGACCGGGGCACCCGCGCTCGTCGCGGTGACCTCGAAGCCCTCGGGAGCTGCGGTGACGCCGTCCCCGTGGCTCATCCACACCGGTTGCGTCGTGGGCAGACCGTCGTGCAGAACTCCGCCGGAGACCTCGAGCTCGGTGCGGCCGTATTCACGGGCACCGGTGTGCCCGACGGTGCCGCCGAGGGCCTGGGCCATCGCCTGGAAGCCGTAGCAGATGCCGAACACCGGGACGCCGAGATCGAACAGCTTCGGGTCGAGTGTGGGCGCACCGTCTTCGTAGACGCTGGACGGACCGCCGGAGAGCACCACCGCGAGCGGATCCTTCGCGGCGATCTCTTCCACGGCGGTCGTGTGGGGCACGACCTCCGAGTACACGTTCGCCTCACGGACGCGCCGCGCGATCAGCTGCGCGTACTGGGCTCCGAAATCGACTACGAGGACCGGCCTGGACTGCTGGGTTTGCGACACCCGAACAGTCTAAGCGGCCGCGCCGGGTGCTCCCGACGCGGCCGGACCGCTACGAAGGTCAGGCGGCCCCGGTCGAACCGGTGATCTCGACGATGGGCAGGTGGAACGCGCCGGGAGCGCCCTCGGGGACCACCGGATTCTTCGGCGCGATCGGCTGCAGCCTGCGGTACGGCTCGTTCTGGGCGGGGCGTTGGTCCTGCTCACCCTTGTTGGGCCAGAGCGCTGCCGCCCGTTCCGCCTGCGCAGCGATGGTCAGCGACGGGTTCACGCCGAGATTCGCCGAAACCGCGGCACCGTCCGCGACACTGAGAGTCGGGTAACCGTGGACCCGCTGGTACGGATCGATCACACCGTGCTCGGGATCCGTCCCGATGACGGCCCCGCCCAGGAAGTGGGCGGTGAGCGGAATGTTGAAGATCTCACCCCACGTGCCTCCTGCGACTCCGTCGATCTTCTCGGCGATGCGCCGGGTCGCTTCGTTGCCTGCCGGAATCCAGGTGGGGTTGGGCTGACCGTGGCCCTGCTTGCTGGTGACCTTCCGACGGCCGAAGGGACTCTTCTTCGTGTACGTCGTGATCGAGTTGTCGAGGTTCTGCATGACGAGCGCGATGATCGTGCGCTCGCTCCAGTTGCGAACCGAGAGCATCCGCAGCATCTTGCGCGGATTCTTCGCCACCTGGCCGAGGAACTTCACCCAGCGCGGTACGGGTCCGTCGCCGTCGGTCATCAGGGTCTGCAACAGGCCCATCGCGTTCGAACCCTTGCCGTAACGCACGGGTTCGATGTGGGTGTCGGGCGTCGGGTGGAACGACGACGTGATCGCGACTCCCTGCGTGATGTCCATATCGGGGTTCACGGCGTACATGCCCGCTCCGACGATCGATTCGGAGTTGGTGCGGGTCAGTTCGCCGACGCGATCGGAGAGTGCGGGCAGCGCACCGGTGTCCTTGAGGTGGTGCAGCAGGTGCTGGGTGCCCCACGTACCGGCGGCGAGCACGACGTGGGATGCCGTGTAGGTGCGGCGGCCCTTGCGCACCCACGCGCCGGTGCGCTCGGTCATCACGTCCCACGTACCGTCGTGGGCCTGGCGCAGATCGGTGACGGTCGTCAGCGGGATGATCTCCGCCCCTGCGCTTTCCGCCAGTCCCAGGTAGTTCTTGATGAGGGTGTTCTTCGCGCCGTGGCGGCAGCCGGTCATGCACTCGCCGCACTCGATGCAGCCCGCGCGGTCGGGCCCGACACCACCGAAGTAGGGGTCCGGCACCGACCGGCCGGGCTCACCGAAGTACACGCCGACGGGGGTCTGGACGAAGGTGTCTCCCACGCCCATGTCGTCCGCGACGGACTTGATGATCGTGTCGGCCGCGGTCATCCGCCCGTACTGCACGACACCGAGCATTCGGCGCGCCTGGTCGTAGAAGGGGCTCAGTTCGTCGTGCCAGTCGGTGATGCCGGCCCACTGGCGGTCCTCGAAGAACGCCGCAGGCGGCTTGTACAGCGTGTTGGCGTAGTTGAGCGAACCGCCGCCGACACCGGCACCGGCGAGGATGAGGCAGTCGCGCAGCAGGTGGACACGCTGGATACCGAAGCAGCCGAGCTTGGGTGCCCACAGGAACCGCCTAAGGTCCCAGCTGGTCTTCGCGAAGTCGGCGTCGGCGAATCGACGGCCTGCTTCGAGGATCCCGACCTTGTATCCCTTCTCCACCAGTCGAAGCGCGGTGACGCTTCCACCGAACCCGGATCCGACGATGAGCACGTCGTAGTCCGTAACCCGCTGCTGACTCATGGCACCTCCACCGAACGGCATTTGTTACCGGCCAGTATGCACGCTGGCCGTGTGACTACCGACACTAGCCACCCTAACCGTTACCCGGAGTTGCACGAAGACCCCCGAGTTGCCCGACGAGCCGCTTGCACGAAGGGCCTTCGGACGTGGATACGCCTGTGGCCGGAGGTCACCTCGTGCAGTAAGCACGGGTGACCTCCGGCCACAGGCGAAGCCGAACGGTCGAGCGCGAGGATCAGGCGCGCACCGACAACCCGACCTTCTGGAATTCCTTCAGATCCGAGTACCCGGCCTTGGCCATCGACCGGCGCAACCCGCCGACGAGGTTGAGCGAACCGTACGGATCGTCGGACGGCCCGTTCAGGACGCGCGCCAGACTGGGCTGCTCGTCGTACGCGACCTGGAGCACCGCACCGCGAGGCATCGACGGGTGCGCGGCCACCGAGGGCCAGTACCAGCCGTGTCCGGCGGCCTCTGCCGCCACCGCGAGCGGGGCGCCGAGCACCGCGGCGTCGGCGCCGCAGGCAATCGCCTTCGCCAGATCACCGGCGGTCTCGATATCTCCGTCCGCGATCACGTGGACGTACCGGCCACCGGTCTCGTCGAGGTAGTCGCGACGAGCGGCAGCCGCATCCGCGATCGCCGTCGCCATCGGGATTCCGATCCCGAGCGAAGGACTCGTGGTGGTCGCCTCCGCTGTCGATCCGAAACCGACGATGACGCCCGCGGCACCCGTGCGCATCAGGTGCAGGGCCGTCCGATGGTCGCTCACGCCGCCGGCAACCACCGGCACGTCGAGCTCGGAGATGAACGTCTTCAGGTTGAGCGGCTCGTCCTCGCCGTGCGCGACGTGCTCGGCGGAGATGATGGTGCCCTGCACGACGAGCAGGTCGATGCCGGCCTTCACAAGCGCGGGAGTGAGGGCGCGCGCGTTCTGCGGACTCACGCGCACCGCGGTGGTGACGCCCTCGTCACGCACCTGTGCGACCGCGGCGGCCAGCAGGTCGGGCTTCAGTGGGGCCGCATGCAGCTCCTGCAGGTACCGGATCGCGGCACTCGGGTCCGGATCGGAGTCGGCGATCTCGGCGAGCCGGGTGATCACCGCGTCGACGTCGGCGTGACGACCCCACAGGCCCTCACCGTTGATGACACCGAGGCCTCCGGCCTTACCCAGCTCCACCGCGAACGACGGCGACACCAGGGCGTCGGTGGGGTGCGCGAGGACGGGAATGTCGAAGCGGTACGCATCGAGCTGCCACGCCGTCGACACCTCCTTCGACGAACGCGTCCGCCGGGACGGAACGATATCGACGTCGTCCAGTTCGTAGGTGCGGCGAGCCGTGCGGCCCATGCCGATTTCAACGAGGTCGCGCACGCGCGCCCCTTTCTCCTGAATTGACGGTGCTCCCGTCACACCTGAGACGGGGCATGCTGCGGACTCCTGGCCCTACCGGGCAGCGTAGTTCGGTGCCTCCGCGGTGATCGTGATGTCGTGCGGATGGCTCTCCTTCAGACCCGCCGCGGTGATCTGGACGAACTGTGCGTTCTGCAGTTCCTCGATCGTCGACGCCCCCGTGTAGCCCATGGCCGCCCGAAGGCCACCGATGAGCTGGTGCGTGACCTGCTGCAGAGGTCCGCGGAACGGGACACGTCCCTCGATCCCCTCCGGCACGAGCTTGTCCTCGGACAGCACGTCGTCCTGGAAGTAGCGGTCCTTCGAGTACGACTTGGCTTCGCCCCGGCTCTGCATCGCGCCGAGCGAACCCATGCCGCGGTAGCTCTTGAACTGCTTGCCGTTGACGAGGATCAGCTGGCCGGGCGACTCGGTCGTGCCGGCGAGAAGCGAGCCGAGCATCGCAGTGGACGCGCCGGCCGCGAGGGCCTTCGCCACGTCTCCGGAGAACTGCATGCCACCGTCGGCGATCACCGGCACACCGTGAGCACGCGCGACCGCCGAGGCTTCGAGAATCGCAGTGATCTGAGGCGCACCCACACCCGCGACGACACGCGTCGTGCAGATGGAACCGGGGCCGATGCCGACCTTCACTGCGTCGACGCCTGCCTCGATGAGGGCTGCGGTCCCCTGCCGGGTCGCGACGTTGCCGCCGATGATCTGTACGCGGTCTCCGACCTCGGCCTTGAGCTTGGCGATCATCGACAGCACGTTCGACGAATGGCCGTGCGCACTGTCGACGACGAAGACGTCGACTCCTGCGTCGGCCAAGGTCATGGCGCGAGTCCACGCGTCGTCACCGACGCCGACAGCCGCGCCGACGAGCAGACGGCCGTCGCGGTCCTTGGTGGCGTTGGGATGCTGTTCGGTCTTGACGAAGTCCTTGACGGTGATCAGCCCGGTGAGCTTGCCCTGACCGTCGACGATCGGCAGCTTCTCGATCTTGTGACGGCGCAGGAGCCCGAGTGCGGCCTCGGCGGTGACGCCTTCGCGCGCGGTGACGAGAGGCGACTTGGTCATCACCTCGTAGACCGGCCGGTTCTGATCCACCTCGAACCGCATATCACGGTTCGTGATGATGCCGACGAGCTGGCCTTCGTCGTCGGTGACGGGAAGACCCGAGATGCGGAAGCGCGCACACTTCGCGTCGACCTCGGCGAGCGTGTCGGTCGGCTTGCAGGTCACGGGATCGGTGACCATGCCCGCCTCGGACCGCTTCACGGTCTCGACCTGAGCGGCCTGCACGTCCGCAGGCATATTGCGGTGCAGCACGCCCATACCGCCGACACGGGCCATCGCGATGGCCATGCGCGACTCGGTGACCGTGTCCATGGCGGAACTCACCAGCGGTGTACGCAGGCGGATGTCGCGGGTCAGCTGACTCGAGGTGTCGACCTTGCTCGGGACGACGTCGGACGCCGCCGGCAGCAGCAGCACGTCGTCGAAGGTCAGTCCCAACATGGCGACCTTCTCGGGGTCGTCACCGCCGGTGTGCACATGCCCTCCGGTACTACTCATGCGGTTCGGACCCTCCGTTGACGATCGATGGGTGCGGACGGCAACCGTCCGGCATCGGAAAATTGTGGTGTGCAGCGATGCCGACCTGCAGAACCGCCGCCTGCGCTTCCCGTTCCGGCACCGCCGGAGCCGGGACTACGCGCACATGTCCATGATATCCGTTGGCCGGAACTGTCCTCGCTCAACCCTGGCACCGTGGCCGTTCCGGTGCGGATTCGACACGGGATGCGGCCGGGTTGCGGCGTGTCCGGGCCGTACCGCTGGCGCAGAACCCCTCGGGCTGCGTACCGTGGAGTCGTGCGTGATCAGTTGCCCCCCGGGCTTCCCCCGGACCCGTTCGCAGGAGATCCCGACGATCCGTCCGCAGCTCTGGACGCGATCGAACCGGGTCAGCCACTCGACCCTGCAGAGCGCCTCGCGGTGGAAGAAGACCTCGCCGACCTCGCGGTCTACGAGGCGTTGCTGGCCCCACGCGGGGTCCGCGGTCTCGTCGTGTGCTGCGAGGATTGCCACCAGGACCATTACCACGACTGGGACATGCTCCGCGCGAACCTTCTGCAGTTGCTCGTCGACGGCACTGTGCGTCCGCACGAGCCTGCCTTCGATCCCGCGCCCGACGCGTACGTCACGTGGGATTACTGCCGTGGGTACGCCGACGCCTCGATGAACGAGGCGTTGCCGGTGGACCCCTACGGGCGCGAACCCTGATCCGATCCACAGACGAAGACGAGGGCCCGGCAGCGTTGCTGCCGGGCCCTCTCTATTCAGGAGCTTCTTTTCAGGAGGCGGGTGCGCCGGCCGCTAAGGATTGCCCGGTTCCGACCTCGGCGTGGTCTGCGAATGCGAAGCCGACGCAGGTGTCGTGGGCTGCGGCGACGACGCGTCGCCGGGCGTCCCGCCGGCCGGTTCGGTGGTTCCGGGCGGGGTCCGTGGCGTTGTCGGCGTCGGGGACGGCGTCTCGGACGGCGGCGGTGCATCGACGACCGGGGGGTCCGGCGTCGGGACTGGCGGCGGCACCGGTTCCGTCGGCGGGATGGCCGGGAGGGTGGTCGGCGGGGGCGCGGGTTCGGTCGGTGCCTGAAGGACCGACGGAAGCTGCCCGTCGTCAGGTGCGGGAACTGTTGCAGCGTCCGGAGGGGTGGGCGGCATCGGCGCGGGAGTCAGTTTGTCGATCTCGGCCGACAACCGTTGCAGCCACTCGCCGAGAGCGTCGCGGTCGGCGGCGTCGGTGACGCGGGAGGACCGCGCTTCGGCCGACTGCAACAATTGCTCGGCTTCGTCGGCTTTGCCGTCGGCGATCAATTGCTCGGCCCGCTCGAGGGTGGTCGTGGTGTCGATCCGGGCTTCCGTCGAGTGCGCCTGTTCGCTGAATACGACCTGTTTGACACCCCACAACGGGTCGCCGGGCTCCGCGCTGTACGAGATCGCGGCGCCACCACCGAGCGCAACGGCGACGAGCGCAGCCGCACCGGCGATGGGGCGGATCACGCGAAGCTGACGACTCGACCGCGCACGCCGCGAAGCGAGCGCGTCGCGAGCGCCGAGTTCCCTGTGGACGGCGGCGACGACTTGGTCGAGGTCCGGCCCCGCAGGCACCGGGTCGGACAGGATCTCCGCACGCCAGCCGGCAAGCAGAGTCGCAAGTTCGTATTCCTCGTTCGATTCGGTCTCGACGGGTCCGTTGCCCGAGATCGCATCGATGAGGGCATCATCGCGCCGGACTGCAGAGATGTCCACGGTAGCGTCGCCGTCGGGGAGATCCTCGGAGAAGCTCTCGCCCGAATTGCGCCTCCTACCCATTCCTTTCACCTGCTCTCGTGACTTCCTTCTTGAGTCTGGCGATGGCTCGGTGCTGAGCCACTCGTATCGCTCCCGCTGTGCTTCCGACCGCGGCGGCCGTTTCCTCGGCGGACAACCCCATCACCAGACGCAAGATCAAGATCTCACGCTGCTTCTCCGGGAGAACCTCCAACAGCTTCTTCATCTCCCGGCTCGATTCGGAATTGAGCGCAAAGTCCTCCGGGCTGTCGTCGAGCGACATCACTTCCGGCACATCCGCAACGGGTTCGGCGCGATTTCGCGCCGCACTGCGGTGTGCGTCGGCGACCTTGTGGGCCGCAATGCCGTAGACGAACGCCATGAAGGGTCGTCCCTGGTCCTGATATCTCGGCAACGCAGTCATCACAGCCAGGCACACCTCCTGCGCTACGTCATCCGCAGAGAGCTGGCCGCGCTCTGCGGATCCGACCCGTGCGCGGCAGTACCGCACGACGAGGGGTCGAACAGTTACGAGAACTCGGGAAAGAGCAGCACGATCGCCCTGCGCAGCCGCAACAACGGCGGCGTCCCACTCCTCACCCATAACAGTCATCGATTGCGCAAGTCCTGGCGTTACAGCGACACGATCCCCACCCGGGCGTGCTTCCACTGAGACGTGGAACTCTCACAGCGTAGCGATAGTCTCGGACAGATCGTGTACGGCCGTACCGACTAATGCCCGATCGTCACAAATCGCCCACCGCGGCGGACGATCGTTGCGGCGCATGCCTTCCCCGCCGCGGCCGCCTCTGCAGAACCGCCGATCCCGTCGAGCAGCATTGCCGCCGCCCACCGGAGGGGAATCAACCCGTGCGCCCCGGACCGGTCGAAGACTTCTCTCGCGAGCACACGCGCGGGTTCGAGGTCGGTATCGCCGGTCAACGACGCCGCCCGGATCAGATCGGACTTCACCGCGTGCCGCACCGAGCCGTACCGCGCGGCGGTGGCGACTGCGCGCTCCGCACACGCCCGCGCCGTATCGAAGTCCGCGTACGCGAGGGCCGTCTCGGCGCTCACCCATGCCAGGCGGATCTGCTGACGCAGAAACATTCCCTCGCCGTAGGTATCGACCGCCTCGTCGAGCACCGTGGCGCACCGGTCCAGCAGGGCTCGGGACCGCGCAGGTCCGGCCGTGCCGAGCGAGTCCGCAGCGAGGCCGGTCAGCGCGTCACAGCGCGCACGGACGGATGCGATGCGGGCCTCGGGATCGTCCTGTGCAGCAGTCTGCGCTCCTACCGCCGCGAGCGCCGCACCGTCCGCCACGGCGGCCGCACGGTGTCCACCGAGCTGCCTGAGCAGCGACGCCTCCGTACTCGCGACGAGTGACGCCCACGGGCCCGTGAACCCGACCTGCCGCCGGAGCCGCGAGAGCTCGGCCCGCGCGGCGGCGTAGCGGCCCTGACCACCCAGCGCCACAGCGCGGTGCCATCTCTGTTCCACGTCGCGCGCGGCGGGGAGCGGGAACAGCCCCGGAGCAGCCCCGAACGCCGCCCTCTCCGTGGGCTCGGATGAGTTCGGCGCCGGCGCGCACTGCGGCCACGCCGATTCGATGTCATCCTTCGTGGGGCCGGTGGTGAGCATCGGACAATCATCGCACCGCCGTCCGGCCCGCCCGAGACCGGTTCGATTGTTTCGAATAAATACGCACCGAGCGCGCAAATAGTCTTGCAGAGTGGAATAGGACAAACGTCCAGCGGTCCGATTTCGAACATTTCGTTTAACGGAGCGTTAAGAACATACAATTTGTATGACAGCAGGCGACAGCCGGCAGAAGACCCCGGCACCCTGCGAAAACCGCCCCAGAAGACACCTTCGGAGTGTTCGCAATGGTCATGACGGTGACGCTATGGGCATTCCGGACACCGGGCAGATATGCGACGCGCGTCGGAGGTCCGTGTTGCATCACGACCCGGTCGCAATGTAAATATTTCAGGGGTTAATTCTTGTCGTTCTCGTTATGGAGTTCACCACTGATCCGAAGCCTTGACGGTGAATCGATAACGCTTTTACGGTGAGTTCGCTCGGAAGAAAGATTAGGTCGGTTGCGCGGGGGTATCCCGTTTACCGAACTACGGTCTGCTCGCCCTCGAAGTGAGCAACGCTGCGAAGGAGTGCCACATGCCTGCACCGAATCACCTGCCCGGACCCAACGCGGACCTGTGGGATTGGCAGATGGACGGCAAGTGTCGCGGAGTGGACTCCTCGATGTTCTTCCACCCCGACGGTGAACGCGGACGCGCACGCGCCCAGCGTGAAAGCCGGGCGAAGGATCTGTGCCGCAGCTGCCCCGTCCTCGAACAGTGCCGCGAGCACGCGCTCACCGTGGCCGAGCCGTACGGCATCTGGGGCGGAATGTCGGAGACCGAACGCGAGATGTACGCGCGGCATCGCCGTCGCAAGATCGCTGTGTGAAGGATGGCCGGGCCGGACCCGGGCCGCCCCCGAACACGACGAAGCCCCGCGCATGTAACTCCGCGCGGGGCTTCGTGTTTCGGGTCCTTGCTAGTGGGCGTGACCGTGACCGTGGTCGTCGCCCGCTGCCTCTTCCGGCTTCTCGACGATGGCACTCTCGGTCGTGAGGATCATCCGCGCGACAGACGCCGCGTTGACGACCGCCGAGCGGGTCACCTTCACCGGGTCCACGACACCGTCGGCGAGCAGGTCGCCGTAGGTGAGGGTCGCGGCGTTGAAGCCGTGGCCCTTCTCCGCCTCGGCCACCTTGCTCACGACGACGGCGCCGTCGAGTCCGGCGTTGGAGGCGATCCAGTAGAGCGGAGCGGTCAGCGCGGTGCGCAGGACCGCGACACCGAGTGCCTCGTCGCCTGCGAGCGAGTCCTCGAGTTCGCGCAGCGACAGCCCTGCCTGAACCAGTGCCGAGCCGCCACCGGGGACGATGCCCTCCTCGACCGCAGCCTTGGCCGCGTTCACCGCGTCCTCGACCCGGAACTTGCGTTCCTTGAGATCGGTTTCGGTGGCCGCGCCGACCTTGATGACCGCGACGCCACCGGCGAGCTTCGCGAGACGCTCTTCGAGCTTCTCCCGGTCCCAGTCGGAGTCGGTCGCCTCGATCTCACGCCGCAACTGCGCCGCGCGAGCCTCGATGTCCTCGGCCGTGCCCGCACCGTCGACGATCGTGGTGCTGTCCTTGGTGACGACGACGCGACGCGCTTTGCCGAGCAGGTCGAGTCCGGCCTCCTTGAGGGACAGGCCCAGGTCGGAGTTGATGACCGTGCCGGCGGTGACGACGGCGAGGTCGTCGAGGAACGCCTTGCGACGATCGCCGAAGTACGGAGCCTTGACCGCGACCGCCTTGAGGGTCTTGCGGATCGCGTTGACCACCAGGGTCGACAGCGGCTCGCCCTCGATGTCCTCGGCGATGATCAGGACGGGCTTACCCGACTCGGCGATCTTCTCGAGCAACGGCAAGAAGTCGGGCAGCGCGGTGATCTTCTCGCGGTAGAGCAGGACGAGCGCGTCCTCGAGGACGGCTTCCTGGGTGTCTACGTCGGTGATGAAGTACGGGGACAGGAAGCCCTTGTCGAACTGCACACCCTCGGTGACGACGAGTTCGGTGTGCATGGTCGAGGATTCCTCGATCGTCACGACACCGTTTTCGCCGACCCGTGTGAGGGCTTCGCCGACCATCTCGCCGATTTCGGCGTCGCGGCACGACACGGTGGCGACCTGCGCGATGGCGTTCTTGCCTTCGACCGGGGTGGCAGCGGCGAGCAACGCCTCGCAGACGCGGTCGGCGCCCTTGGAGATGCCCGAACCCATGGCGATCGGGTTCGCGCCCGCGGCAATGTTGCGCAGTCCGGCCTTGACGAGCGCCTGCGCGAGAACGGTGGCGGTGGTGGTGCCGTCACCCGCGACATCGTTGGTCTTCGTGGCGACGCTCTTGACGAGCTGGGCGCCGAGATTCTCGAACGGATCTTCCAGCTCGATCTCCCGGGCGATGCTCACACCGTCGTTGGTAACGGTGGGGCCACCGAAGGCCTTGGCGAGCACGACGTGCCGCCCACGCGGGCCGAGGGTGACCTTGACGGCGTCGGCGAGCTGGTCGACACCGCGTTCGAGTGCCCGGCGCGCGGTCTCGTTGAACTCGATAAGTTTGGACATTTTCTCCGGCTACTCCTGGAATCGGATGATCCGCAACCAATTCCGCCCCGGGTCCATGACGGAACTCCGGGGCGGAATGTGTGCGGCCTACTTGGCGACGACAGCCAGGACGTCGCGCGCAGACAGGATCAGGTACTCCTCGCCGGCGTACTTGATCTCGGTTCCGCCGTACTTGCTGTAGATGACGACGTCGCCTTCCTTGACGTCGAGCGGGATGCGCTTGTCGCCATCTTCGTCCCAGCGGCCGGGGCCTACAGCGACGACGGTGCCCTCCTGGGGCTTCTCCTTCGCCGTATCCGGGATGACGAGGCCGGAGGCAGTCGTCGTCTCGGCCTCATTGGCCTGGACGAGGATCTTGTCCTCGAGCGGCTTGATGTTCACGCTCGCCACGATGAGCCCTCCACTTTCAGGGGTTTTTGGGTCCGAGGCTCAGGATGTCCTCGGACGCGGGGTTGTTCAGTCACCACGGTGACGCCGCACGCAGATCCGTCGTCGCGGGTGCCGGATCAACGCTCGGTGTCACTAGCACTCTATACATGAGAGTGCCAGCGCTCAAGGGGCGACAGTGCCGACACGCCTACAAGCCCCGACATGCAGATTTATGTTACGGTTGGATAACGAAATCGAGAGCGTGACTACAGGTGACCAGAGAGAGGGAAACAACCCCGTCCGAGCACCTGTGACGCACGAGAGGTGAACTATGCCCACGTCGCTAGGCATCTCCGTGGGAGCGTCAGGCGTCGGTTCGGCCCTTCGGGTCGATACCCCGACCGGACCCACCACCGAGTACCGCCGGCTGGCTGCCGATTCCGACCCGGGCCGAGACCTCGGTGATCTTGTGCTCGACGCTGTCTCCCAGATATGCGCGCACCTGGTGGACCGTCCCGTCGTCAACGTCGCGTACCGCACCGACGAACAAGCCGAGACCATTCGATCAGCCGCCGAACGCGAGGGACGACACGTCCGGCTCGTCCCCGAAACCGCCGCGGTTCTCGCATTCCTCCGCACAGTCGGGGTTCGCTCCGAGCCGGGCACCGTCGCGATCGCAGATCTCGGCGCGACCGGCACCACCGTGTCCGTCCTCGACCAGGAGACCGGCACCGTCCTGCGTTCCGCCCGGACCGAAGAGGTCAGCGGCAACGCACTCGGCACCCGTATCTACGACCGGGTCCTCCGCTCCACGCGCACGATGCGCACCCGTCGACAGATCGACCCCGGACTGCTCGCGGCCCGTTGCCAGGGCGCACAGGAGGTCTTGACCACCGCGGAGGTCGCCAGGATCGACATCGCAGAGGCAGGGCCCGAGGCGTCGGTCACACTGACCCGCGGCGATCTCCACGAACTCAGTGCCGACCTCGCCGACACGGCGGCCGGCTTCACGCGCCGGATGTGCACCGGATCGTCACCGCGACCACGCACCCTCGCGTTGGTGGGCGGCACCGCCGGAGTCTCCTCCCTCGCCGACGCGATCACAGAGGTCTTCGACGGTGAGATCGTGCGCATCGCCGAACCGGCGTCCGCAGCGGCTCAGGGCGCCGCACTCATCGGCGACTCCCCCGAAGCTACGTCGTATCCGTTGGTCGGGTCGTCGAAGCACCATCGCACGGGGTCCGAAGGACGACTCGCGGGCACGATCGCCGGCGTACTCGTGCTGAGCGCGGTCCTTGCCGGCTTCGCGACCGAACACTTCGCGGATCGGGAGCACATCGGTGGGCCGGTGTCGCCGTTGGGAACGAGCGAAACGGTACCCCCGGTGGACGAGGCAGCCCCCGCCTCCTCCGAGGCCGTGATTCCGTCCCAGGATCCGGACTCGTTGCCGATCTCGACGCTCACGTCCGAGCAGATTCCGCCGATGCCGACCACGGATCTTCTCCCGCCGGTGACGCTCGAACCTCAGCGGAGCACTACCGATCTCCGGGTGGGCGCGACCACGGTCACTCCGACCCCCATCGATCAGGTGCCCACGCCCGAAGTGTCACCCGACGAGACCTTCGCGGATCGCGACACCACCACGGCACCGCCGAGCACGACGACGCCGGACCCATCGGATCTGCCCGGCACGGACGACACGACGCCTCCCGTCGAGACGAGTCCGCACCCGGTGTCACCGGAGCCCAGCGAGCCTCCGGCAACGGAACCGACCTCGCCCGAGATCGCTCCGTCGCCCACCTCTCCGACCAATCCGGACGGGACGCCCGAGACACCGCCCGCGCAGGAGACCGGGATCGCGCCTGCGTCCGGTACCGCGGACGTTCAACTGCCGGAGGGAAGCGTCGGCAGCACCGACTGATCACCGCAGCGGTCAGGCGGACACCTGTGACACGGACACGGACAGGCCGGGATCGGTCGCCGCGCCCAGTGCCGACGGTGCCGCACCGCCGGCGATCAGATGCGCGCCGAGCGCTGCGATCATGACGCCGTTGTCCGTGCACAGTTTCGGGCGGGGCACCCGCAGCGTCATACCCGCAGCCGCGCACCGCTCTTCCGCGAGTTCCCGCAGCCGGCTGTTCGCTGTCGCCCCACCACCGAGCACGAGGGTATCGACGCCGAGATCCTTTGCCGCCCGGATCGCCTTCATGGTGAGCACGTCGGCGACCGCCTCCTGGAAACCGGCGGCGACGTCGGCGACCGGGACCGGTTCGCCCGCGCGCTGTTTCGCCTCGACGAAACGTGCCACGGCGGTCTTGAGTCCGGAGAACGAGAAGTCGTGACGGGCGTCGCGCGAGCCGGTCATGCCACGCGGGAACACTACGGCCGTCCGGTCGCCTTCCCGCGCAAGGCGATCCACCTCGGGTCCACCGGGATAGCCGAGACCGAGCAACCGGGCGACCTTGTCGAACGCTTCGCCTGCGGCATCGTCGACGGTAGTACCGAGTTCCACGATGGGTTTGCCGATGTCCTCGACGTGCAGCAGGTGGGTGTGCCCACCGGAGACGAGCAACGCCACGCACGGCGGCATCGGCCCGTGCTCGAGGGTGTCGACCGCGACGTGCCCACCGAGATGGTTGATCGCATAGAACGGCACATCCCACGCTGCCGCGTACGCCTTCGCGGCAGCGACTCCGACGAGCAGGGCACCGGCAAGCCCCGGGCCGATCGTCACACACACCGCGTCGGGCTTGTCGATGCCGGCGGCGGCGAGTGCGCGTCGCATCGTCGGCACCATCGCTTCGAGATGGGCTCTGGACGCGATCTCCGGCACGACGCCGCCGAAGCGGGCGTGCTCGTCGACGCTCGAGGCAACTTCGTCGGCGAGAAGTTCGAGGGTGCCGTCACCGGTCCACCGCACGATGCCCACACCGGTCTCGTCGCACGAACTCTCGATCCCCATCACGATGGGGTTCTTCGGCAGTGCGCTTCCCGTGGTCACGGTTGTCGCTCCTCTCGCGGGTCCGGACGCTTCATGGTGTACGCGTCCGCGCCGCTCGGCTGGTAGTAGTTCTTTCTGGTGCCCACGATCTCGAAGCCCTCGCGCCGGTAGAGCGCGATCGCGGCATCGTTGTCGGTGCGCACTTCGAGGAACACCGGTCCACCCCATCGATCGGCGACCGCGAGCAGGTCCGCGAGCAGTGCTCCACCGACCCCTCGGCGGCGGACGGTGGGATCGACACCGATGGTGTGGACCTCGGATTCGGGGAAGACGGCAGTGCCCAGGCGGGCGAGGCCGGCATAGCCCACCATGCGGCCGTCCTCGTCCCGCGCCGCGACGTAATGGTTGGACGGCGACGCCAACGCAGAGCGGAACGCGGCCGCACTCCACGGACCGTCACCCGGAAACAGGATCTTCTCGAGTTCTGCGCACCGCTCGGCGTCGTCCGGAGTCAGCGCATCGATCGTCGTGGGGGTCATGCTCGCCGGTCCGCAGTCTCCACCGCATCGGGCCGGCGCAGGTACAGCGGAACCAGCGGTTCCGGGTCCGCACCGGACCGAACCGCCTCCGCCGCGACCGCGACCAGACCTGCGGGGGAAGGAGACTGCACGTCCACCACGGGCAAATCGAACAGTGCCGTGTGCGACGCCGAACCGGCGACCCGTACCGACGGCGCCGCGGTGACCTCGGCGGGCTTGCGGACTTCCGGTCCCTCGACGCGCTGATCCTGCTTGTACCGGGCCCAGTAGATCTCCCGGCGGCGGGCGTCGGTGACGACGAGCAGGTCCCCGCCGTCGGCGTCGGCGTCGGCGTCGGGACGTCGCGCGTCGGCGGCGATCGCGTCGAGCGTGCACACCCCGTACACAGGAACGCCGAGCGCATCGCCGAACGCGGCGGCTGTCACCATTCCCACCCGCAGGCCGGTGAACGGACCGGGGCCCACACCGACGACGATCGCATCGAGTTCTGCCGGCGTGTGCCCGGCCTCGGCGAGGCACTCGAGAATCTGGGGAGTGAGGACCTCCGCGTGTGCGCGGGGATTCTCGGTCACGCGCGCCGCCAGGGTTTCCGGCCAGACTCCGTCACCACCGAGACGGACGAGTCCGGAGGTCACGGCAGGGGTGGCGGTATCGACAGCGAGCACGAGCACGATGTACCAGCGTACGCGCCGTGCGGGGTGGTCATCCCACCCAGGTCCACTCCGCGCGGCGGACATCACTCTCGGGATCGCGACGCAAACGCACCCGCAGATGCCGGTCGGTGAGCGTCTCTACCAGTCCCTCACCCCACTCCACGACCACCACCGCGTCCGCCAGATCGGTGTCGAGGTCGAGCGCGTCGAGTTCGTCGAGGGCGCGGGGTCCGCTGCCGAGGCGGTACGCGTCCACGTGCACCAGTCCGACGGGCGGCCGGCCGTCGCCCGTACCCGGGCGGTGTTCGCGAGCGATCACGAAGGTCGGTGACGTGACGCGTCCCTGCACCCCGAGGCCTGCGGCGATTCCGCGGGTCAGTGCGGTTTTGCCCGCTCCGAGTGGACCGTCGAGAACCACCAGGTCCCCCGCGCGCAGGTCGGCGGCGAGCCGCCGTCCGAACGCTTCCGTGTCCTCCACCGTGTTCAGTTCGATGCTGTGCGGTCCGGCTTCCCGGTCCTGGTCCTCAGACAATTGCGGCCTGCCTGGTCGATACGTCGTGCGCGAAGCCGCGCTGGATGAGCCGGTCCACAGCCCGGTTGACTACTTCGGGGAATTCGAGTTGTACGAGATGACCCGCCCCTCGCACCCGCTCGAGTTCGACGTCGGGGAGCGTCGCGGCGAGGTCCTCGGAGCTTGCGTACGGGATCACCATGTCGGCATCGCCGGAGAGCACCAGGACCGGCACGGTGCCGAGCACCGGGAGCGCCGCAGACTCGTCGTGCCGTTCGAGGGTGCGCAGGAAGTTCACGATGGTGAGCACCGGCGTCTCGTCGAGCATCCGATCCGACAACCGGATCAGACGGGGGCTGACCACGGTGCCGTACGACGCGGCACGAAGGATCGGCGACACAATCGCGCGGGCCATGCCTCGTGCCTGCTGGACGAAACCCGGGGCCGTGCGTGCCGCGAACCGGAACGCGTCGATGACCGGATTGTCGAGGTTCCGCCCGATCCCGGTCTTGCTGAGCCCGGCTGCGGTGGTGGCGAGCAGACCGACGCCGTCCACCCGTGACCCGAACAGTTCGGGACGCTGCGCGGCCAGTGCGATGGCGGTCATCCCGCCCATCGAATGTCCGACGACCACCACGGGGCCGGTCGGGGCCGTCGCATCGATGACGCGGCCGAGGTCGCGGCCGAGCTGCGCGATCGTGCACGATCTCGATCCCGAGGCACCGGACTCGCCGTGTCCCCGCTGGTCGAAGAACACCATCCGCACGTCGCGACCCCAGCGCTCGGCGATGTGCCGGTACTGCATGTGCCACGACTGCATCCGCAGGCAGTAACCGTGTACGAAGACGACGGTGAGCGGCGCGAAGGGAGATCCGGCCTCGCGGACCACGAGCGGAACGCCGTCCTCGGCGTCGACCACCTTTTTCGGCAACCGCAGAATGGCGTCGAAGTCTTCGTCGCCGTACACCTCGTGGGCCGGCATTCCCGCGGTGCGTACCGCGTAGAGCCCCGCCGACGACGCAAGCGTGATCAGGCTCGAACCGAGCGTGCCCATCCGGCCCAGGACCGTCATGGCGTCACGCTCCCTTCGCCTCCGACATAGGTGCGTACGGTGCGACCGCCGATCCCGGTCACGATCTCGTAGTTGATCGTGTCGAGCTTGTCGGCCCAATCCTGAGCACCGGGCTCACCGTGTCGACCGTCTCCGAAGAACAACGCCTCGTCGCCTTCGTTTACTCCGGCACCGTCCGGTCCGAGATCGACAACGACCTGGTCCATGCAGATCCGGCCGATCTGCGGGTGGCGGCGACCGCCGATCTGCACCTCGATGCGTCCGCTGAGATTGCGGCGGATGCCGTCCGCATAGCCCATCGGCAGAAGAGCCACAGTGGTGTCGGTGGGAGCGATCCAGCTGTGCCCGTACGACACACCGGACCCTGCTTCGACCTTCTTCACGAGAATCACCTTCGTCCGTACCGTCATCACCGGACGGAACCCGAAGTCGCCGCGTTCCGGAATCGGTGTCAGACCGTACATCGCGATTCCGGGCCGAACCATATCGAATCGCAGGTCAGGACGGGTGAGCGTGGCCGCGGAGTTCGCCAGATGCACCACCTCGGGAGACAACGACCGGCGCCGCAGATCCGCGACGGCCTCGGCCAGACGGTCACGCTGCTCACCGTTGACGCGGTGTTCGGGTTCGTCCCCGTGCGCGAGATGGGAGAACACGCCGCGCAGGCGGACCGCGCCCTCGGCCTGGGCGCGCGCAAGGTCTTCGACGAACACGTCCCATTCGTCGCGGGCGACGCCGTTGCGGTTGAGGCCGGTGTCGACCTTCACCGCGACCGAGGCGGTCACCCCGACCGCCTTCGCCGCCCTGACGATCGAGTCGAGATGTCGGGGTGAGGAGACGCCGAGTTCGACGTTCGCCGCGATCGCAGGTCCGAAGTCCGCGTCCGAGGCGTGCAGCCAGGACAGCACCGGCGCTTCGATCCCTGCGGCGCGCAGTTCGAGGGCCTCACCGAGCGTGGTGACGCCGAGTTCACGGGCGCCGGCGGCCAGGGCTGCCCGCGCGACCGGGACGGCCCCGTGGTTGTACGCATCGGCCTTGACGACGGCCATGATCGCGGCGTCTCCCGCGAACTCCTGAAGGCGGCGGACGTTGTAGGTGACCGCGTCCAGATCGATGAGCGCCTCCGCTTGCGGACGGGCATTTCGGGCTGAAGGCAAAGTGTGCTGGGTCGTGGTCACGTCTCTCGATCCTGCCACTGCGCGAATTCCGGTGAACGTCGTGGTCCGGCGCGTCGCGTCACGATTCGGGCATATAGGTACGAAGCAACCGCACGGCATCGTGCAGTGCGGCCAGGATGGCGCTCGCCGACACGGGCGCCGCAGAAACCTCCGACCACCCCTCCCCCGGCGTACCGGCGCGGGCAGCGAGGTTCGCCGCCAGCGCGTGGGCGCGGGCGCCGGCAGCGGCCGCCAGGTCGACGGGCATCCCGGACGACAGCAGCGCCCCGATCGTGCCGGAAAGCACGTCGCCCGCTCCCGCCGTCGACGCCCACGACCCTCCGGCGTCGTTGACGAAGACGTGGCCGTCGGGTCGTGCGATCAGCGTCGCGTGTCCCTTGAGCAGGACGTGCACACCCCACTCCGCGGCGAGGGCACGCACCGCCGCGACACGATCCGGTTCGGGCCGAGATCCGGTGAGCCGGGCGAACTCTCCCGCGTGAGGGGTGAGCAGGGTCGGGGCCGCGCGCCCCCGAACCAGATCGGGGTTGCGCGCGACCACGGTGAGCCCGTCGGCGTCGACGAGCACCGGCAGATCGGTGGCAAGAATCGTGCGCAGGGTCTCCTCGGCTTCGGTGCCGGTGCCACCGCCGGGGCCGACGACCCACGCCTGCACGCGACCGGCGTCCGCGATGGAGGGCGCCGCCACCACCTCGGGCCGGTGGGCGAGCACTTCGGCCGACGCGGAACCTGCGTAACGGACCATGCCGGAGGTCGCGGCGACTGCCGCCCCCGCGCACAGCACGGCCGCCCCGGGGTATTTCGCGCTCCCCGCGGACACCCCCACCACGCCCTGGCTGTACTTGTCGTCGTCCGGGCCCGGCACCGGCCAGATCGCTCCCACCTCGGCAGGTTCGGCCGCGACCAGATCGGATTCGGGTAGATCGAGACCGATGTCGACGAATTCGACCCGGCCGCAGCGGGGGGAAGCGAGCGCGTGGACCGGCTTGAAGGCTCCGAACGCGACGGTGACGGCGGAGGTGACCGCGGGACCTTCCACTGCCCCGGTATCGGGGTCGACGCCGCTCGGTGTGTCGACCGCGACGATCGGTGCGGTGATCGCGTCGACGATCTCGGCGGCGGCGGGACGCAGAGGTCCGCGGCCGGAGATCCCGACGATGCCGTCGATCACCAGGTCCGGTTCGCCGAGATGCTCCGGCCGTGCCGGCAGGGCACGGCCACCGGCCGACTTCAAGGCGGCAAGGCCCGCCGGGTGTGCGCGTTCCGGATCGAGCAGCAGTGCCGTCACCGCGCAGCCACGTCGACGCAGGAAGGTGCCCGCCCACAGAGCGTCCCCACCGTTGTCACCCGAGCCCACGAGCAGAACCACCCGCCGGCCCGCAACACCCCCGGTGAGGGCACGCAACTCTGCGGCTACGACGGTCGCCAGTCCGTGCGCCGCCCGGCGCATCAGCGTGCCGTCGGGCAGCGAGGCCAGCAGCGGCGCCTCCGCGGCCCGCACGGTCTCACACGGGTAGTACCTGCGCATCGCCCCTCCTGGAACCCTCGTGCCGGTCGGCCGAGTGGTCGGGCCTACTCGACGGTCACGGACTTCGCGAGGTTGCGGGGCTTGTCGACGTCGTACCCACGCGCCTGCGCGACCTCGGCCGCGAACACCTGCAACGGCACGGTCGACAACAACGGCTGCAGCAGCGACGGCGCCGACGGAATCTCCACGAGATGATCGGCGAACGGACGCACGGTCTCGTCGCCCTCCTCCGCGATCACCACGGTCACCGCACCACGCGCCTGGATCTCCCGGATGTTGCTGAGCAGTTTGCTGTGCAGCACCGCCCGGCCCTTCGGCGACGGCATGACCACGATGACCGGCAGACCGTCCTCGATCAGCGCGATCGGACCGTGCTTGAGTTCACCGGCGGCGAACCCTTCGGCGTGCATGTACGCCAGTTCCTTGAGCTTGAGAGCACCTTCGAGCGCGACCGGATATCCGACATGCCGGCCCAGGAACAGCACTGCGGGCGAGGCGGACAGGTCGCGGGCGAGTTGCCGGACCGCATCCATGCTCTCGAGCAACTGCGCGATCTTCTCGGGCATCGCCGCGAGATCCTCGTACTCGCGGGCCACCTCGTCAGGGTACTTCGTGCCCCGGGCCTGCGCCAGAGCCAGGCCGACGAGGTAGTTGGCGGCCATCTGCGCCAGGAATGCCTTCGTCGAGGCCACCCCGATCTCCGGACCGGTACGGGTGTACAACACCGCGTCCGCCTCGCGGGGGATCTGAGCGCCGTTGGTGTTGCACACCGCCAGGACGCGGGCCTTCTGATCCTTGGCGTGCCGCACCGCTTCGAGGGTGTCGGCGGTCTCACCCGACTGCGAGATCGCGACGACCAGTGTCGAGCGGTCCAGTACCGGGTCGCGGTACCGGAACTCGGAGGCGAGTTCCACCTCGACGGGCAGCCGCGTCCAGTGCTCGATCGCGTACTTCGCGACCAGGCCGGAGTGGTAGGAGCTACCGCAGGCGACGACGAAGACCTTGTCGATGTCGCGCAGTTCCTGATCGGACAGTCGCTGCTCGTCGAGCACGATGCGGTTGTCGACGAAGTGCCCGCGCAGAGTGTCGGCGACCGCGCCGGGCTGCTCCTCGATCTCCTTGAGCATGAAGTAGTCGTGGCCACCCTTCTCGGCGGCCGCGAGATCCCAGTCGATGGTGAACGGCTGGGTGCGCACATCGGTGTTGCCGTCGAAGTCGGTGACCTCGTACGAGTCCGCGGTGATCACGACGACCTGGTCCTGGCCCAGTTCGACGGCGTTGCGGGTGAACTCGATGAAGGCGGCGACGTCGGACGCGACGAACATCTCTCCCTCGCCGACGCCGACGACCAGCGGGGTCGAGCGGCGGGCGGCGACGATCGTGCCCGGATGGTCGGCGTGGGTGAACACAAGAGTGAAGGCACCTTCGAGGCGGCGCAGCACGCTGCGGGCACTCTCGACGAAGTCGCCCGCGGTCGGGCCTTCGGCGTAGGCGCGGGCCACCAGATGCACGGCGACCTCGGTGTCGGTGTCGCTGGCGAGTTCGACGCCGTCCTTCTCGAGTTCCTCGCGCAGCGGCGCGAAGTTCTCGATGATGCCGTTGTGCACGACCGCGACCTTGCCGGTCACGTCCCGGTGGGGATGCGCATTGCGGTCCGTCGGGCGGCCGTGGGTCGCCCATCGGGTGTGGCCCATACCGGCGGTGCCGTCGAAGTGGTCCTCACCGATCTCGGCGAGTTCGGCCTCCAGGTTGGCCAGGCGTCCGGCCTTTCGCTCCACCGACAAGCCGCCTCGACCGTCGAGAATGGCGATTCCGGCCGAGTCGTAACCCCGGTACTCCATCCGCCGCAGCGCTTCGACTACGACGTCGAGAGCACGACGGTGCCCTACATACCCCACGATTCCGCACATGGTTAGCAGGGTACTGGTCGCGGCCTGAACGACTGCAACTCATCGGCAACTCGGCGGAAGACCGGCAACACGCTGCACGCATCGCGCGCGGACCCGCACGACACGCACGTCCGGGGCACAGCAAGCCCGGCTCCGCTGTGTATCCGCTAACGTTTCAGCCGTGGCGGCGAACCCGAAATCCCTGGCTAAGGAACTGTCCAAGCGCGGTCCGCACTCGGTGCTGCGCGGCGACCTGTCGCTCGCAGGACAACCCGGTGTGGTCTACACCCCCGCCGAGGGGTTCAATCTGCCGGCGGTGGCGTTCGGGCACGGCTGGCTCACCGGTGTAGGCAAGTACACAGCATTGTTCGAGCATCTCGCGTCGTGGGGCATCGTCGTCGGGGCTCCCAGCACCGAACGCGGCCCGGTTCCGTCCGCTGTCGGACTCTCCACCGATCTGCTCACCACGCTCGACATCTGCCTCGGAGTGCGACTGGGCACCGGACGCATCAGCGTCCATCCCGACCGTCTCGCCCTCGTCGGCCACGGCTTCGGTGCCGGTGCCGCCGTGCTGGCCGCCGCCCGCCGCGAGGTCGCTGCGGTCGCCTCGCTCTACCCGGCTCCCACCTCTCCGCGCGCGTCCGACGCTGCGGCGCACGTCACAGCTCCCGGCTTGGTGCTCGTCGGCGAGAAGAGCGTCGGTTCGATGACCAGCGATGCAGCCGCGGTGGCCGAGGCGTGGGGCGGCGACGTGCAACTGCGCGTCGTGGACAAGGCCGACGACAACGGTCTCGCAGAAGGACGGCGCATGATGGCCGCGCTCGGTATCGGCGGCAACGAGCGTCACACCCAGCAGCGCACCCGGTATCTGCTCACCGGGTTCCTGCTCCACCGCCTGACCGGCGACAAGACCTATGCGGCCTTCTCCGATCCCACCAGCGAGCTTCCCGGCACCACGGCACTCCTCGATCCGAATTCGATCGACCGCGAACTCGGCAGCCAGATCAACCTTCTTCTCGGGCGCTGATCGCGTTCGGTGGCGGTCCGCCACCGACAGGTGCTGCCGGTCGCAGTCAGAGCGGACCGGCCTCCGCGAGCACGACCCCGCCGTCACCGTTCTCCGGCTGTTCGACGGACTGATCCGATCCGACGACGGTCGGCACCCCTGACGACTTCGACCTGTCGCGCGGGGGTGAGGGCGGCGGAATTGTCGCCGGAGTGACGCCGTTCCCTTGCGTCTCCGGCGGGGCGGTTGCCTCCCCGTCCGACGCGGGAATCGGCGGGGACGCGTCACCCCGGCCGACAACGGCAACATCGTCGGCTTCCCGCGTTGGCAGATCCTGCGATGGCGGGTCGGACGCCGTGTCGGCAGGCGGCGGCTCGTTCTGCGGCACGGCCACCTGGTGCTGTTCCTCTGCTCGGATGGACACCTCTCCCCCGTCCCCCGGAGTCGACGGTGTGCCGGACGGCTCTGCATCCGGTGCCGTCGGCTCGGACGGCGGGACGGTGGCGGCGTCGAGCAGCGCAGTCGCGGCCTGCACGCCCGAAGTGGCCAGATCGAGTACGGCACCGGCAAGTCCGGCCGCTGCGACGACGAGGTCCACTCCCGCCCGTACCGGGTCGCCTGTGTGACCGGAACGCGGCCCGCCCGCCGCGGAACCTGGTGGCGTGCTTCCTGGGGCCGAGCCGCTGTTCCCCCAAAGCACCCCGGGCCCACCGGACTCGATCCGATCGAACACAATTGCAAGAGAGCCGAATTCGCGCGTTACGAGGCGATCCGTGTCATCACACACCCGGAGAAACGCAAAGATCGCAGCGTCGATCTCCGGTACGAACCTCTCCTCGAGCCACCGCGTGCAGTGCTCGGCAGTGTCCACTGGGTCGCCGCCGACGGCGGAGGAAAACCACCGGGAAACCTGTTCGGGAGTGGGACCACCTGCTTCACCCGTCGCCCCGGCAAGAATTGCCGCGACCTCGTCGGGAGTACGCCCGTCCACGAGGCGCCCCTCGAAACCCCCGGCGACGCGCGCCTTCTCGGCTACGGCAGCACCGATGTTCGCCGCGACCGCGGTCAATGCGTGCGACAACGCCTCCACACCGCTCTGCAACGCCCACCCGTGGCCGACGACGGCATCGAGGCCGGACACTGCACCGTCGGCGGCACTGCCCTCCCAGGCTGTGGGCAGGACTCGCACCTGCGCGCTCTGTTCGTCGATGCGGACGGCGAGCACATCTGCGAGACGCGTGAGACCCGAGGCGTCGGCGACGAGCGTCGCGAGGTCGAGGTCGCGTTGCTCGTCGTATCTCTCCCGCAGCGATTCGACAGACGTCGACGTTGCAGTACCCCACCGATGCGCGCACGGGAGGTACTCGGCGAAGAACGTCAGACCACCGGCGCCTGCGTCCAGAATGCGTCCCGGATCGGGCGCCGAAGTCATCGTGACCAGCGGTCGAGTTGCGGGAGAGCGGATTCCGAGAGGCGGGTGAGGTCGTGCGCGGCGTCCTCGTCGCGCTCGGCGTAAGTGGTGGAGACCGTGCGTAAGCCGGCCGCGTGCGCGTTCACGGCAGCCGTCCATTCTCCGAACGCCCGGCGCACGCGTCGAAAACCCTCCTCGACCACGGCACCGCCCGCGCGGTAACGGGCACCGGCGGCACCCGGACCGAACTCCAGGTTGCCGAGAGCGCGGCGGCATTCGTGGTCTGCGTCGTCCGCCGACCCTTCCAATCGGGCGGCGATCGCCGCGACACCCTGTTCGTCGAATCGCAACCGATCCTGTGCCATGTCCGCTCCGTTCCGCCCGCGTTGCGTCTCTCCGTGTTGGACGCAGCGACGCCCCCTCCGGTTCCCCGTCGTCGAGACGGGGCCGGAAGGGGCGTCGGTGGGTTCCGTGCGGTCCCGGCAGGGACCGTCGGCGTCAGACGCCTGCCACGACCTCGGCCAAGCGGTCGGCGAGGGTACGGGCATGGTTGTCGTCGGCGGCCTCGACCATGACACGGACGAGTTGCTCTGTGCCGGAAGGCCGCAGCAACACCCGTCCGGTCTCGCCGAGTTCCTTTTCGGCTTCGGCGACCGCGGCAGCCACGGTGGGATCGCTCGCCACCGCCGCCTTGTCGTGCACCCGGACGTTGACGAGCACCTGCGGGAGGGTGGTCATCACCGCAGCCAGTTCGGCGAGCGAGCGCCCGGTCGCGGCGATCCGTTCCATCAACCGAAGTCCGGTGAGCACCCCGTCGCCGGTCGTGCCGTAAGCGGGAAGAACGATGTGCCCGGACTGCTCACCACCGAGGCTGAAACCGCCGCGGCGCAGTTCCTCGAGCACGTAGCGATCCCCCACACCGACGGTCCGGACGGCGATTCCGGCGTCCTTCATCGCGAGGTGCAGGCCGAGGTTGCTCATCACCGTGGTGACCAGCGTGTCGTCGTGCAGTTCACCTGATTCGTGCATGCTCAGCGCCAGGATCGCCATGATGGCGTCGCCGTCGACGACCGCACCGGACGCGTCCACAGCGAGACACCGGTCGGCGTCCCCGTCGTGCGCGAGGCCCAGATCCGCACCGTGCTCGAGCACGGCCTTCTGCAAGCCTTCGAGGTGCGTGGAGCCGCACTCGAGATTGATGTTGAGGCCGTCGGGATCGGCACCGATCGCGATCACGGTGGCGCCGGCAGCCTCGTAGGCCGCGGGGCCGACCCGCGATGCCGCACCGTGCGCACAGTCGACGACGACCGTCAGACCCGTGAGGGGATGGTGCATTGCCGACGCGAGGTGTGCGAGATAACGGTCGACGGCATCTTCGGCGACCCGGACGCGTCCGATCCCTGCTCCGGTGGGGCGTGCCGGTGATCCGTTTTCGCCCTGGAGCACCGCTTCGATGCGATCCTCCACCGAATCCTCGAGCTTGTGCCCACCCGCAGCGAAGATCTTGATGCCGTTGTCGGGCATCGGGTTGTGCGACGCGGAGATCATCACTCCGAGGTCGGCGCCGTAGGCGCCGGTGAGGTACGCGACTGCGGGAGTGGGTTGCACACCGACCGACAGCACATCGACGCCGGCTGCGGTGAGCCCGGCGGTGACGGCAGCCTCGAGCATCTCACCGCTCGCTCGCGGGTCCCGCCCGACCACGGCCACCGGCCGCTGCCCGGAATCCGCCGGCGCCAGCACGGCGGCAGCGCCCCCGGCCAGACGCAGGGCCAATTCGACCGTCAGCTCGGCATTCGCCAAGCCTCGAACTCCGTCGGTGCCGAACAACCGACCCATAGACACGCCCCTCAATATTCAGTGCGGTCACAACCGCGAATATCTCCCCGGTCCCGCGGGACGGTGTGACCGGCCCCGGAATCTGACGGAAGACAGAATGCACGAAAGCAGGCACCGGTAGCGAATCTCTACCGACGCCTGCTCTCGTGGTCGAACAAGTGCCGAGGCTGACGAGGTCAGCATCGGCGACACATCAGCGCTTGGAGTACTGAGATGCCTTACGGGCCTTCTTCAGGCCGTACTTCTTACGCTCGACGGCACGCGGGTCACGCGTGAGGAAGCCGGCGCGCTTGAGCGCGGGGCGATCCTCGGGAGTGACCTCGATGAGTGCACGCGCGATGGCGAGACGCAGCGCGCCGGCCTGGCCGGACGGGCCGCCACCATGCAGGCGAGCGTGGATGTCGAAGCCCTCGGCGCGCTCGACGGTCACCAGCGGCGACTTCACGAGCTGCTGGTGCACCTTGTTCGGGAAGTAATCCTCGATGGTGCGGCCGTTGAGGACGAAGTTGCCGGAGCCGGGCATGAGGCGCACGCGAACGACGGCCTCCTTACGGCGACCGACGGTCTGGATCGGACGGTCGAGCACGATCGGAGCCACGGGCTCCGCAACAGCCTCTTCGGCCACGTACTCGTCTGCAGCGACCTCGACGTTGTCGGCGAACTCTTCGACGTTCGTCACGTTCTCGTTCTGTTCCTCGGGCGTCGTCACTGTGCCACCTGCTTGATCTCGAACGGCACCGGCTGCTGCGCGGCGTGGGGATGGTTCGGGCCCGCGTAGACCTTCAGCTTCTTGGCGATGGCGCGGCCGAGCTTGTTCTTCGGGAGCATGCCGGTGACGGCCTTCTCCACGAGACGATCGGGGTTCTTGTCGAGAACCTCGCCGACCGAACGACCCCGCAGGCCACCCGGGTAACCGGAGTGGTGGTACAGGAACTTGTCGGTCCGCTTGTTGCCGGAGATGGCGACCTTGTCGGCGTTGATGATGACGACGAAATCACCGCCGTCCATGTGCGGAGCAAAGGTGGGCTTGTGCTTGCCACGGAGCAGGTTTGCCGCCTGCACCGCGAGGCGGCCGAGGACCACGTCGGTGGCGTCGATGACGTGCCACTCGTGGGTCAGCTCGCTGGCCTTCGGTGTGTACGTAGACACAGAATTTCCTCGTCTATCGTTTTCGCTGCTGGCCCGCATGTCGCCGATGGTCCCACCCGGCGGCCAGTTGAGACCCGGGATGAGATGTTCGCCGTGCACGAGACAGCGACGACGTACGACACGCCGAGGAACCACTTTACCGGCGCAGCGCCCGATAGGTCAAAACGCGTCCGGACGGCACGACGTCCCGGCGGCCTCTCCACCACCGGGACGCTGTGCCCGTGGGCCCTCCCCTTCACCCACCGGACGCACCCGGGTGTCACCCCGGGAAGCGAGCCTGGTTCCGTCGCTCGGTCGCCTGCATGTCGTCGTTTCCGCTCGACACGATCCGGCCGATGTCCTGCAGCACCTGGATGAGCCCGGCTTCCGCCCGGTTCCATCTCTGCTGGGTCGCCACGTAGTCGGCCTGAGCCTCACCACTCCACGTGGACACCAACGGCGCTACCTGCGCCTCGATGCGATCGAGGGTGTCCCTGATCGCCTTCTCGCCCGAAACGAGGCGCGAATGCAGATCTGCGACACCCGCAAAATTCTGGAATATCTCGGTTCCACCATCGACTGACACTGCTCGTGCTCCTTTGCTGGATTCGGAATGCGGGACGGACCGAGGTCAGAACGAACCGTTGAGAAGGGAACCGGCGCCGGGGTCGACGGCGCCGAGCGCCCGCGCGTTCTCCTGTTCGGTCGCCTCGTAGGAGCGACCGCTGGTCCGGACCGCTTCCGCAAGTTCGTCGAGTGCGGCGGTCAGGTTGGTGTTGTTGATGTTCCAGCGCTCCATGATTCCGGCGAACTTCGTCGCCGAGACGCCCCGCCACACCGACGGTGCCGACTGCACGACGTCGCCGAGCACTCGAAGGATCCCCACGAGTTCGTTACGGGAATCTTGGAGTTGCCCCGCGACCACCTCCATGGTGGCGACATCTGTGCTCAAGCCATTCGAATTGCCGGACCCTGCTCCGGCCGACGGTGCGGTCACGAGTGCTCCTTCGATCATTGCGCACCGGCTGTCTCAGCCCCCCAGTGGTCTGAGCCGGATGCGCCTACAGAACGTTGGACGCCGCAGCCGGCCGGACGGTTCCACACGATCCGGAATTGGTGCGACTTTTCTTTCAGTCGGTCCGGAGCGTGTGCACAGCTTGTTCGCATTCACTCCGGATTCCTGCCCACTCACCGTCGAGGTACTGGCATCCCACCGCGGCCTGCAGGCCCGGAAACACCACCACCGACCACCGCACCTCCGAGAATTCGTCGGGCACCTCGGTGTAGGCGATCACACTACGATCTGCAAATGTGGTGTCGGAGTCCATATCTCGGATCACCTGGTTCCGCTCGGCGGCTCGCGCGTCGAGCACCGCCGCGACCGCGTCCTCGTCCATCCCGTCCGCAAGGACGCTGTAGACGATCACGATTCGCCGGTCGCTACCCGACGTCGGGACCAGTTCCACGCGCCCCGGCTCGAGTGATTCCGGATCACGCCTGCGCCAGGAATCCGGCAGGTCGAGGTGCAGCGGGCCGATGTCGAAGCGCGTCGCCGACTCACCGGCCTCGACGTTCGGCGGCGGGCTGTCCTCCGTGTTCGTACTCTCGACGGCTCCCGGCAGGGCGGCCGCTGCGTCCGATCCCGGCACACGGACGGACCCGGGCGCGCCCGCCCACAGCAGTACCGCCGCGAGTATGCCCAGAGCGACGACGCCGAACACCACCTCGGCGAGTCGGCCGATGCGAGGGCGGGGCGCAGGTTCCGGCGACCGGACCTCCTGCAACCACGGCACCGGCGGCGACGACCCCTCCGCGGGAGGCGAGGGTTCTTTGTGGGGCGACATCGCGGCAGCGATTTCCGCGGCGTCGACGGTCACCGTCCGGGTGCCGATCCGGTCCAGAGTCCACTGCCACCCCGGGCTCGCAGATTCCCCCGACGTAGCGGCGACGACCAGCAGGGCAAAGGCGCCTTCCTGATCGGTGGTGACCGCCGCGATCAACGCCGCGACCTCCTCCTGTGCGGTGAGGTCCGGGACCGCGGTGAGGTCCGGGACTGCGGTGAAGTCTGCGACAGCGACGTCCGGGGCGCGGGCGACACGGCCGATCACCGGTCCGTCGTCGGTCGGTCCCGGTACGCACGAGGTCGCGGTGACGCCGCGGCCACCGATCTCGAGCACGACATATCCCTCGACGTCCTCGTCCGGCACCGCCCGGCACGCCGCGACCGCCACCGGAACGAGCATCGCGTTGTGAGCGATCTGGCGAGCGGCACGGTGCACCAGTCGACGGCGAGGCCCGTTCCACCAGGTCGGATGCACCACGACCACCGTGTCCACCGAAGGTGCATGCACCGCCGCGGCCGAATACCGTACGAGTCCGGTCAGCAAGGTGCCGGCATCGGACCCGTCGGGGCCGGCCTCCGCTCCGTAGGCGTCCACAGCGGCGACGACGTCGATCGGGTCCGGGGAGTCGCGGGCAGGCTCGCCGAACAACCACCCGCCACCCAGCCGTGCCGCGACAGCGGGTATCGATTTCGACGTCTCCCCCCACCGCGCCTGGATCCGCCTGGGCAGCACCGCCAGGACCAGAGTCGACGACGTCACGGCAGCGGCGACCATGCGGTCTGCACGAGTGCGACACCGTTGCGGCGCACCAGCATTCCTCGCCCCGGGGGCATGGGTGACGGACGGGCAGCACCGACGAGCGCACCTTCCTCACGATTGCCGCTCATCACCACGCCGGGGGTGGAGAGTTCGCGCAATCGGGCGAGAACCGGTTCGAACAGCGCCCGGCCGGCGCCCCCGGCTCGTCGCGCGACCACCAGATGCAACCCGATGTCCTTGGCCTGGGGCAGATAGTCGAGGAGTGGCGTCAACGGGTTCTGGCCGCTGGTCGCGACCATGTCGTAGTCGTCGACGATCACGAACACCTCCGGTCCGGTCCACCACGAGCGGTCGCGCAATTGCTGTTGGGTGGTGTCCGGCCCCGGGAGGCGGCGCTCGAAGACACCGGCGAGTTCCTGCGCCATGGCGGCAAGCACGCTCGCGGCCGGTGCGTATCCCCCGAGGTGGTCGCCCTCGACGACGCCGAGCAGGGTGCGGCGGTAGTCGCCGACGATGATGCGTATCTGGTCCGGCCTGTTCGATTCCATCAGTCCGCGGCAGATCCCACGCAGCAGCGCCGTCTTGCCGCAACCGGAATCACCGAACACGAGGAGATGGGGACTGTCGGTGAAGTCCACGGCAGCCGGTGCGAGGTCGGCTTCGTCGAGACCGATGGGGACGGTGAGACGATCCGCAACAGGCGCATCCGGAGGGTTCGGCCATCCGTGAGGAAGCGCCGCGAGCAGGTCGGCGCGATCGACTCGCTCCGGCAGCATCCGGACCCGCGGGGCGGCACTTCCGGTGGATGCCGCCGCAACCGCGGCCACGGCCGACGCCACTCCGGCACCGAGGTCGGTGGTGTCCGACACCCCGTCCACCCGCGGCAACGCCACGAGGATATGGAGTCCGTCGCGGTCGATTCCGCGACCCGGACGGCCCTCGGGCACCATCGCTGCCTTCTTCCGTCCGTACTCCGAATCGGACGGGTCACCGAGGCGCAACTCGAGCCGGGTACCGAACTGGTCGCGCATCGCCGGACGCACGTCTCCCCAGCGGGGTGCGCTGAGCACCACGTGAATACCGTACGAAAGCCCCTGGGAAGCAAGGATGCTCACGACCTGTTCGAGAGCTTCGAAATCGTGCCGGATGCTGGGCCACCCGTCGATCACGAGAAACACGTCACCGAACGGGTCGGTGGAGGTATCGACCCGGCCGTCCGCCCGGCGGCGACGCAGTTCGGCCATCGATTCGATGCCTAGTTCACCGAGGAGCCGCTCACGGTTCCGCAGCAACGACACGAGTTCGGCGACGGTACGCCGCACCCGGTCGGCGTCGAGACGGGTCGCCACCGACCCCACGTGCGGCAGAGCCGCCACCCCCGCGAGCGCACCACCTCCGAAGTCGAGGCAGTAGAACTGCACCTGTTCGGCTGTGTGCGTCAGTGCCGCGGACAGCACCAGCGTGCGCAACAGTGTCGACTTTCCTGCCTGCGGGCCACCCACCACCACGACGTTGCCCGCGGCGCCCGCCAGGTCCACGACCAGCGGATCACGGCGCTGATCGAACGGGCGGTCGACGATTCCGATGGGAAAGCGCAGCGATGCCGCGCGGGGCAGGGTGCCCGTGAGCGCCGATCGGGGCAACAGCGCGTCGAGAGTGGGCGACCGGTCGAGCGGAGGCAGCCAGACCTCGTGCGCAGGTGTTCCGTGCCCACGGATCCGGTCGACGACGAGGTCGAGGAGGGTCCGGCCGTCCGTGGTTCTCGCGGCGGCCGGACCCTCAGGGAGCGGTAACGGCTGCGGCACAGGGACATCGGCCGGGACTCCGCGTGCTGTGAACACGCGAGGGCGCAGCGAACCCGTGACTTCGTGGACGGGGACGCGCCGGGACGTGCGACCCGCTTCGTAGGTTCCCGACACGTAGGCGGCCGCGAACCGGACGATCTCGGCCGAATCCGACTTGAGGTAACCCGCCCCCGGTGCGGACGGCAGGTGGTACGCGTCCGGGACACCGAGGACGCTGCGTGATTCGTTCGCCGAGAACGTCTTCAGGCCGATGCGGTACGACAGATGACTGTCGAGTCCGCGCAACCGCCCCTCGTCGAGTCGCTGGCTGGCGAGCAGGAGATGCATGTGCAGTGAACGCCCGAGTCGACCGATCGCGGCGAAGAGGTCGGCGAATTCCGGTTGTTGCGACAGTAGTTCCGAGAACTCGTCGACGACGATGAACAATGCCGGCAACGGGCCGAGCGGCGCACCCGCCGCGCGTGCCTTCTCGTAGTCGCCGACATTGGCGAAGTTCCCGGATGCGCGCAGCAACTCCTGCCTGCGGTTCATCTCGCCTTCGAGCGCATCCTTCATCCGGTCGACCATCGCGAGTTCGTCTGCGAGATTGGTGATGATCGCCGCGACGTGCGGCAGCCCTTCCAATCCGAGAAACGTTGCACCCCCCTTGAAGTCGACCAGTACGAGGTTCAGGTCGTCGGGTGAGTGCGTGGCGACAAGACCGAGTACGAGGGTACGCAATAATTCGGACTTCCCTGATCCGGTCGCTCCGATGCAGAGACCGTGCGGCCCCATGCCGTTCTCCGCGGCTTCCTTGAGGTCGATCTCCACCGGGGCGCCGTCGGAACCGACGCCGATGGGGATCCGCAATCGATCACGTCCGCGTCGCGGGACCCACGCCCGGGCGGGGTCGAATCGTGCCACATCACCGATGCCGAGCAGGTCCTGCCACGTCGCCGGTCTGTCGTCGGAGTCGTCACCGACGGTGCTCTGCGTGACCACGCGAAACGGCGCCATACGGCGGGCGACCATCTGGGCTCGGGGCGCGCTGACGGAGTCCACGTCGGCGAACGTCTCGACGTTCACGCCCGAGCGCGCGCCGACCCGGCCGCCGTCCACAACGAGTTGGAGCCCACGAGCGGCGGCGAGGCGCGGTGCGAAACCCGACAGATCCAGGATCGTGAGCGTATCGAGTCCGTCGTCGAGCAACCCCGACCCGGACCCGGAGACACCCCCGTCGACGACGACGACGAGCTGCGGAACCCCCTCGACCGCAGGAGCGTTGCGTGTGAATCGTCCTCTGCCCGACAGGACCGACGAGAGATCAGTTTCCAGTTCGAGGATCGAGCCGAACACCATTCGGGCACTCCCCGCCCCATCCCGGGTCTCGGGGTGCTGAGCGTGCGGGAGCCACTTGACCCACTCCCATTCCGCCGCCGTGTCCGGTCCGCACACGACAGCCACGCGGAGGACGTCCGGTCCCTGGAATACGCACAGTTGGGTGAGCATCGCGCGGGCCAGGCACCGGGCGGCATCCCGGTCGCCGTCGATTCCGATGGTCGCGAAGCCGCGCAGCGCGACGGCGGTGGGTAGGGCGGGTACCGCCGAGTGGGTGCGCACGAACCGCCGGAGGGAGACGGCGGCGACCGGTTCGAGGTCTTCCAACGGTCCGGTGTCCGGTGCGATCAGGCGTGTGGCGAGACGCTGCTCGCCCCGGCCGACCCGCACGTGGCAGAAGTCGGCGTCGGTGCTGCGCCGCTCCCACATGCGGGCGGTGCCGACCAGAGTCCACAGCAACGCAGGATCCGGATGCGCCCATTCGAGAGAATCCCTTTGCTCACCGCTTGTTTCGGTCACCTCCCGACGAATCTGATCGAGGTACCGTAGGTAGTCCTTGCGGTCTTCGTCCACTTCGGAGGTCTTCGTTCCGCCGCGTCCGCTGTTCGCGAGCATGCCGACCATCGACACGACCATCATGAGCGGGAAGATCATCGCCATCGGACTCCGAGCTGTTCCGGAGGTGAACAGCAGCGCCATCATTCCGACCATGGCCGCGACCATCACGAGCGGCAGCAGTCTCACCAGGAGGTTTCCCGGAGTTGCCCTCGGGATCTCCGGTGGCGCTTGGAGACTCAGCTCGCCGCTGGGTGTGCGGGGAGACTCCTGGCGCGCTCTGCGCACGAAACGCTCGGTACTCAACGTTTGCTACCCCCGACAGCACATTTCTCCACCGCCCCCCGACGGCCGACCCCCACGGTCCGGGGAAGGGTAGCGCACAGGCCGGACATCCGCGTGGCTCCCATTGCCTCGTGACGGCTCGACACGAGACACCCGCCCGCCCATGTCGTATGGTCTGCGTCGTCCCGGTCGGTGCGGCACATCCAGGGGGAGCCGCGTGCAGCCTCCGGCGACCAGACGAACGACGGGGGAACATCAGCGATGACATCCGCGAACACGGGAGCCGGCCACCACGGCGCTCTCGAGGCTCCGGATCTGTGCCGGATCACAGTGTTGGCACAACACACGGAGGTCGATCTCGCACTCCCATTGGGAGTACCTGTGGCACTGCTGCTTCCAGGAATAGTGGATCTCGTCGCCTCACACCGGAGCGACAACCGGTTCGACAGCACGCCCGAGCGTGTGGAGCCGGGAACGTGGACACTCGCGCGGATCGGTCACGCACCGCTGTCCGGCGCACTGAGCCTCGACGAACACGGGATCCGTGACGGCGAACTCCTCGTCCTCGCCGACGTCGGCTCCCCCGCACCTCCCCCGTTGTTCGACGACGTGATGTATGCCGTTGCGGTGGCGGGCAAGGACGGATTCCGGCGGTGGGGTGCCGCCCCCGCGAGTGCGCTCGCGACTGTTCTGGCACCGGTCTCGCTCGCCGCGGGGTGTTTTTCTCTGTTTCATCTGCCCGACGGACCGCAGCGACTCGCGGCGGGAGCGACCGCTGCGGTGATGTGCGTCCTGTTCCTCCTCGCGGCGACGGTCCTGTCGCGCAGTCACGATGATCAGCGCACAGCCCTCGTGCCCGCCCTCTGCGCGGTTCCGGTGGCGTTCACGGCCGGATCATTGGTCGTGCCCGGCGACTTCGGCGCGCCCCACTTGTTGCTCGGCACCGTGCTGGTCGGGGCGGTCGCGGTGGTCGCGCTGCGAACGGCACGGGTCGGCGTCGCGACCTTCACGGGCGTCGCGGCGACGGCTGTCGGGGCCGCCGCCACGCTGCTGCTCGCCTCGACAACCGGTGTCGATCTGCATGCGCTCGGTGCGGGTGCCGTCGTGACCGCGTTACTCCTCGCCGGCACCGCACCACGACTCGCAGCGGTATTCGGCCGCTTGCCGGTGCCGCCGGTACCTGTCCCCGGAACGTCGCTCGACCCGGTCGCACCGGATCCGGAGACCGCGAATCCACTCCCCTCGTTCGACGAACTCGACGACCGGATCATGAGCGCCCGCGCCTATCTGCGCGGCCTGGTCTACGCCGTGGTCGTGCTCGGTGCGGGCGGTGCGTGGTGTGCGGCGTATCCGATCGACGGGGCCGTGTCGTGGCCCGGCGTGGCGCTGGCGGTCGTCACCGCCCTGGTGCTGATGTTCAGGGGGCGGTCGTACACCGCGTCCACCGAGGCCGTGCCGCTCGTCGCGGGTGGCGCAGTGATCCTGCTGGTCCTGATCATCGGTGCGGTAGTGCTCACCCCGATCACGCCGTGGCTCGTCTCCGGTGCGGCGCTGATGCTGATGGCAGGGACGATCGTGTTCGGCTCGGCGGCGCCCCGCCGGCAGTTCACGCCCGTACAACGCCGGATCGCCGAACTGACGGAGTACACGGTGATCGCCATGATCGTCCCGCTCGTGTGCTGGGTGGCGGGTCTGTACTCCGCGGCGCGAGGTCTCTGACGGGATGCGACCCTCCGCGACGGCTGCCGTCGTCGTCTTCGCAGCGGTGATCGCCGGTGCCGCGGCCCCGGCCGCTGCGGCGCCACCGGTTCCCGACCCGGCGCTCCTGCCGCCCGGAGGGGTGGCGGCACCGCCGGACGCCACGGAGCAGCGGATCGTGTGCGCCGATCCTGGGGATGCACCCGACGGGCCGCAAACTCCCACTGCCCAGCGAATTCTCGATTTCGAGTCCGTGTGGCCGCTCACCCGGGGCGCCGGACAAACCGTCGCCGTCATCGACACCGGTGTGCAACCCCATCCGCGTTTACCCGCGCTGCAAGCAGGCGGTGATTACGTATCGGCGGGAGACGGTACAGACGACTGCGACGCACACGGCACGCTCGTGGCGGGCCTCATCGTCGCCCGCCAGGTCCCCGGATCCGGGTTCGCCGGTGGTGCACCCGACGCCGGCCTGATCACCATCCGGCAGTCGAGCGGCCACTACTCCGATCGGGCACGGGCGGACGACGACACCGCCCGCAACGGCGCCGGTTACGGCGACGTCCGTACCCTCGCGCTCGCTCTCCGCCGAGCCGTGGATCTGGGCGCAACCGTGGTGAACATTTCGGAAGTGGCCTGCCGGACCACATCCGAAGGCTTGTTCGACGGCCCCCTGGGCGCTGCCGTGCAGTACGCCACCGACGTGGAGGATGTCGTCGTGGTCGTCGCGGCGGGCAACTCGGATTCGTGCCGCGCCGGGAACCCGGGGTCGTCGGATCCGGCCGCGCCCGGAGCCGATCCATGGGATTCGGTGACCACTCTGGCGTCGCCCGCGTGGTACGACGACTACGTGCTCACCGTCGGTGCGGTCGAAAACGACGGCACGCCCTCCGAATACAGCCTGCCGGGTCCCTGGGTGGACGTCGCGGCACCGGGCAGTGGGCTGGTGACGCTCAATCCTCGTACCGCGGGGCTCGTGGACCACATTCCCGGACGTGATGGACCGCAGCCGATTTCCGGCACCAGCTTCGCCGCACCGTTGGTCGCTGCAACCGCGGCTCTAGTGCGCGCCCGGCATCCCCACCTCACCGCGCGGGAGGTGATGGCACGGATCGAGGCGACCGCCCACGCCCCCGCCGAGGGCTGGAACCCTCGGGTCGGGCACGGGGTCGTGGATCCGTACGCCGCGGTCACCGCCCCGTTGTCGCCCGGGCACCTGCGTCCGGCGGGCGAGATGTCCCGGACCGAGCCTCGTCCGGTCGCTGCACCCGTATCCGCCCCACCGCCGGACAACCGTCCGCGTGATGTCGCGCTGATCGCTGCCGCGGCAGTGTGCGCCGCGCTCGCCGCGGTCGTCGCGCTGTCGGCCCCGCGGCGCGGTCCACGCAGGCGGTCCTGACCACTCAGCTTCCCGCCCGCACAGGCACGGGCCCGGGGTCCGGACCCACTCCGTCGTGCGCAAGCAGCGCCTCGGCTCTGCCCAGCGCGGGACCGGGCGCGAGAAGCTCGACCATCGGCCACGGTGCACGCATCGGGTCCGACGAAAATCCCAGAGCTGCAGCGGATTCACGATCCACGACGCCGTACCGGACGCCGGTGTCGGCAACGTAGAACAAGGCGCCGGCGCGGTCGCTACCGTCCGTGACGGCTGTCGTGCCGAGGAAAAGTCCCCGCCCCGGCGGAACGTACACGGAATCGGCGTTCGGCCCGGAGCCGTCCGCCTGCGCCGGCACCACGGGAACAGCATCGTCGGGCAATGGAAGCCCGGTGCCCGCCGACAACAGCAGCGTGGAGCGGTTCCGGTCACCGTCGGACACCGGGTCCCACGTCAGGCACGCCACGGGAAGGTCGGTTGCTTGAACGATCTCGGGGACGACTGCGGGGAAGGTGCTCACCGCAAGCTCGTGGACGGCGGGCGCATCCTTGAGCGCATCCGGAGGAACGACCGGGATCTCGGCTGCGCCCTGCGAATCGGACGCGTGGAGGATCTGAGCAGTCGCGCGGGAAACCTCTTGAACGCCATCGCGCAGCACGAGGTGGAAACTCTGTCCGTCGGGTTCGGTCAGCGCCACCACCGATCCGACGGGGTACCCGAGAACCGGCACGCGGGGTGCGCTGCCGGCCTCCGGCACAGATGGTGCGGTCAGCGCGGGCGCTTCGGGAATCGCTGCCAGCAGGCCGGGGCTCACCGGGCGGGAACTGGTCGTGTCGATGCCGAGTACCCGCGTCAGGGCACGATCGTCCGGGTCGATCTCCGCGCGAACACCGTTGTACACCAGGTAGAAACGACCGTCGAACGAGATGAGGAATGCCTGGTCGTCGCGAAGTGCCGTACTGCGGTGCCGGTCGGGGGCGCCGACGAGCACTGCGGTGGTCACGGCCTGCGACCCGTCGGATTCGACCGTGTCGCAGGCGGTCCACGGCAACTCGTCCGAGGTGTGCATCAACGACGACGGAGCGCCCGGAATCCCCACGAGCGGACCACGGGGCCGTTCCGCGAGCTGGTCGTCCGCCACGACCACCGGTTCGACGGGTGAGCCCAGCACGAGCCGCGCGGAGGCCAGGTTGAGGGACGGGTGGAAGATGCCGTCGATCGCGACGTACAGGGCCCCTGAGTCTCGCCCGACCACGACGGACGCGTCCCCGATCCGGTCCTGTGGCCGGAACAGGGCGAGGGCGGCACAGCCCGCGAGACCGAGGCACGCCACGACCGTTCCGACGATCAGCGCACGGGACTGCGAACGCATGGGATCACTGATCATCCGTACGTCGCGTCGCACCAACGCGTGTGCCATCCGGCGCATGAGAAATCTGTATCCGCTGACCTGCCATCGCGTGGTCGGCTGCGCTGCCATGTATCTCCCCCCTGTACGGCACGCTCTCTGCCGCAACACAGTACAGTTCCGCCGGGATGTCCGGCGGGGTGCAGGGGTGCGGCCGGACAGGATCGGGGGGAAGACAATGGACGTAACCGTGCCGGCGACAGGGCGGGGCGCATCCCGGGTCGTCGTCCGGGTGGTGACGGCACAGGTAGCCGCCGTGATCGTGTGGATCACCGTCCTCGGGGTGACGGATTCGGTGTGGGTGCCGGTGACAGCGGCGGTGCTCGTCGCGCTGGCCGTGTCGGTTCCGTTCCGCGGAGTCGATGCGGTCGCTTTTGCCGGCACACTGTGGCGCTACCGGTTCGGGCGACCTGCACCGGCAGGGGTCGTACGCGACTTTCCACAGCCATCCGGGCGAGCCATCGGACTGAGCTGGGACGGCCCGTATGTGACGGCGGTGGTCGAAGTCGTGTCGCGGCCCGGACAGGTCACACGGACGGGACGTGAGATCGCGGAGACCGATGTCCGCCTGCCACTCGACGCGATCGCGTCGTGCCTGCGCCGGCACGACGTGGTGCTCGACGGGATCGATGTCGTCATGCACGGGTGGCGCGTCCGCGATGCGACTCCGGCCGGGCAGGTCTACGCGCACCTGCTGGGGCCGCTTCCCGTCGCGGCCGAGCGCACGGTCTGGCTGGCAGTACGTCTGAATGCCACCACATCTCGTGAGACGATCGCCCGGCGCGGCGGCGGGACGGAAGGTGCGGCGCGCACGGTCGTTGCGTCGGCGCGGCGTGTCGTCCGGGCACTCGACGAGGCAGGCTGTGCCGGAAGGCTTCTCACCGCCGCCGAGATCTCGTCGGCTTCCCGCCGCGTCACGCACGGTGTCGCACCGGGTGAGTTCGCGCGGCACCCGCACCACGTCCCGGTCCCGATGGGGTTCAACACCGGTGGGCACTTCGACTCCCGGCGATTGGATCGAGGATCGGTGACCTCCGTGTGGACCTGCCCCGCCCTGGCGTCGACCCTCCTGGTTCGGCTACGCCCGAGCGATCACGACACCGTCAGAGTCGGAGGCGCGGCTCGCTTCACCGTGCGCTCGCCGGACATGCCGGAACTCGACGGACTCCGGTACCCGTTCGGGCTCGACCGCGACGCGCTGACCGCTGCCCTGCCGGTGGCTGTGCCCCGGCTCGAGCACGTGGTGCCCCTGCGCGACGCGCGTCCCGGCGAACTGGACGAACTCGCCCTTCCCGCCGGAGGCTGCGGTCAGCTCGTCGGGTCGGACGATGCCGGTCGTGCGGTCACCGTGCGCCTCTTCGGAGCCGGGGTGCGGTCGGTGCATGTGGCTGGAGAGTTGTATCTGGCGAAACAGATCGTGTTCAGGGCAGTGGCCGTCGGTGCACGAGTCCTCCTCTACACCGACAGGGTCGGCGCGTGGCGTCCGCTGCTCGACGGCGCGGCCGGACCGGATCGGCTGCGTGTGGCCGGCGACTACGCAGACGACGGGGCGTTCGACACGGTGGTGTACGACGGTGTTCGGCCGGCCACGGTTCCGCCGCACGTCAGCGCGATTCATATCCACCTGCACCCGGACGGTCTTCCTGCGGAACGCCCGACCGTCGCGGTTGTCCAACCGGACGCAGCGGGCGACCGGGTTCTTCTGTCGGCGGGTGGCGTCCGAGTCGACCTCAGCCTCGTGACGATTGCGGCCGAGACGACCCACATCGGCCGGCCTCGGGTTCCTGAATCGGTACCGGCGTCCTGAACGTCGCTCAGCCCGGATACGCGTTGCGGGTCCGTCCTGCGCGTACGGTCCGTGCCCACCAGTCGATCTGATCGAGCATGCGCTCTGCCGAGTCGATCGCCGCCCCGTCGGTGGTGGTGCCGTCCTGCCCGAAAGCGTGTTTGACGCGGTGGAAGCTCACCGATTCGCGGACCGGGACCATGTGGACCTCGACGACGACCTGCCGCAACTGTTCGACGGCGCGCAGGCCCCCGGACAGTCCGCCGTAGGAGACGAATCCGATCGGTTTGGTGCGCCACTCGTGTTTCACCGTGTCGATCGCGGTCTTGAGGGCAGCGGGATATCCGTGGTTGTACTCCGAGGTCACCACGACGAACGCCTCGGCCGCGCCCACCCGGCGGGTGAACGCGTCGGCTTCGGGGCCACCCGACAGATCCTGGGGTAATGGAGTGTCCGCGAGGTCGATGATTCCCACATCGAATTCTGCTCGGCGGCGAGCAGTCTCGGCGAACCAGTCGGCGACGACGGGAGCGATGCGCCCCGCGCGCACGCTGGCCACGATGATCTCGAGACGGACGGGTTCGGTTCCGCTCTGTGGATCCATACCTGCGATCCTAGGCGCGGTCAGGCGGTGAGACCGTGGGTCAGGAGCGCCGCCAGTTCGCGGTATGCCTGCGCGTCCGCGAGTCCGGTGGCCTCGGCGACCTGCCGTTGCTGGATGCGCACCATGACGGACGCGACGACGTCGGCGACGAACGCGGCGTGCACGTCGCGGAGATCGCCCGATTCGACGCCCTCGGCGATCAGCGTCCGCACCCGGTCGGCTGCGAGACGGGTGTTGCGTTCGTAGACCTCGCGGGCGACCGGCGTCCGGGCGATGTCCTCCATGAACTGCGCTGACGCCGGTTCGAGTTGCCGGCCTACCGCCTTGAGGTAGGTGCGAATCCGCGCTTCGGCGCCCGTACAAGCTGCCAGTTCGGTTTCGACGCGCTCGGTGGCGCCCCGGAAGAAGTGCACGGTGACGGCGTAGACGAGACGGTCCTTGTTCTCGGCGAGCGCGTAGAGCGTGGACTTCGAGCAGCGGAGGCGGGCAGCGACGTCGTCGAGGGTGAAATGGGCGAAGCCTTCGGCGAGGAAGAGGGCGACGAGCTGGTCGAACAGTTGCGCCCGGCGCGCGGTGGTGTAGCGCGTCTCCGTCCTTGTCATACGTGGGATAGTACTGCAGTATCGTTTTCAGTACCGTTTTCCGAGGGAGGAACCCTGTGGCTGTCGAGCGTCTTCTGCCCACCCAAGAGGCCTACGACCTGATCGAGTTGACGCGCGACGTCGCCGACAAGGTCCTGACTCCCCGCGTCGACGAGCACGAGCGCGCCGAGACGTTCCCGGAGGGTGTGTTTCCGGCGCTGGGCGCGGCCGGTCTGCTGAGCCTGCCGTATCCCGAGGAGTTCGGTGGCGGCGACCAGCCGTACGAGGTCTACCTGCAGGTCCTCGAAGAACTCGGAGCCCGGTGGGCTGCGGTCGCGGTCGCGGTGAGCGTGCACGGCCTCTCCTGTTTCGCATTGGCCACCCACGGCACCGACGAACAGAAGAACGCGTGGCTTCCGGACATGCTCGGCGGCAACACCATCGGTGCGTACAGCCTGTCCGAGCCGCAGGCCGGATCGGATGCAGCCGCCCTCGCGTGCCGGGCGACCGCCGTCGACGGTGGGTACCGCATCACCGGGTCGAAGGCGTGGATCACCAACGGCGGCAAGGCCGATTTCTACACGCTGTTCGCCCGTACCGCCGACACCGGCTCGAAGGGCATCTCGTGCTTCCTGGTGCCGGACGGCACCGAGGGTCTGAGCTTCGGCAAGCCCGAGGAAAAGATGGGCCTGCACGCGATCCCCACCACCGCGGCACATTACGATGACGCGTTCGTCTCGGCCGAGCGCCGCATCGGCGCCGAAGGCCAGGGTCTGCCGATCGCGTTCAGCGCGCTGGATTCAGGCCGCCTCGGCATCGCCGCGGTCGCCACCGGTATCGCGCAGGCAGCCCTCGACGAGGCCACCGCATACGCCAAAGAACGTAAGGCGTTCGGCAAGCGCATCATCGACCACCAGGGTCTCGGGTTCGTCCTCGCCGACATGGCGGCCGCGGTCGATTCCGCCCGCGCCACCTACCTCGATGCGGCACGCCGCAAGGATGCGGGTCTGCCCTATTCGCGCCAGGCGTCGGTCGCGAAACTCGTCGCGACGGATGCCGCCATGAAGGTCACCACCGATGCCGTGCAGGTCCTCGGCGGCTACGGCTACACCCGCGACTTCCCGGTCGAACGGTTCATGCGCGACGCGAAGATCACGCAGATCTTCGAGGGCACCAACCAGATTCAGCGCCTCGTGATCGCGCGGTCGCTGGCGGGCTGACCCGACCATTCCCCCCGGCTCGGGCGAGCCTCCGTCAGTCGTGCGCACCGATCAGAGCGCGGAGCGCGTCGATCTCGGCGTCGAGTGCGGCGCGCCCGGCCGGGGTGATCGTGAGCCACGTCCGCGTCCGCCCCTTGCCCTCCTCGCGAGTGGACTCCAGCAATCCGGCGTCGACGAGCACCTTCAGATGACGGTTCAGGTTTCCGTCGGTCAGTCGCAACGTTTCCCGGAGCACACCGAACTGCATCGACGACCCGTCGCGGAGGAGCGAGAGGATACCGAGGCGGGTGCGTTGATGGACGACGTCGTCGAGGCCGAGCGTCGGATGCTCGTCCGGAGAAGACGTATCAGGCATGCGCACGCCCCGGATCCGCCTGTGCGAGTTCGACCACCGCCGCCACAACGGCCCCCGTTCCGACGACCAGCGTCATGATCACTCCGCCGTTCTCCCAGCCTCCGGGCGCCACGACCATCGTCGCGACGGCGGTGCACGCGGCGAAGAATCCGGTGGGCACCGATCGCCACACGAGAGCGAAAACCCCGAAACCGGACGCGATCACGAGCCAAGGAACGAACTCCGCGCTGTCGCCGGCGAACCACAGGAGGAATGCGGCGACGACGAGAAGCATCACGATGCCCGTCGCGAACACGATCGTCCCGCGCACGAACGGGAGTTGCACACGGCGGGTGGAGAAGTACCACCCCGTCACGATCGCGGACACCGGAGCCACGACAGCCCAGTAGCCGGTCGCGTTGCCGCCGAGCAGAAGCGCGACCGGTAGTGCCGCGAACACCGCGACGGATACGACGAGAAGTGGGAACCACGCGGGCGACGACAGCCTTCTGCCCTGCCGCGACCAACTGTCGATGTCGGCGATGAGGTCCTGCGCCTGTGCAGCTTCGGATCCGCTGTCGGGTGGCGTGTTCATGGCTCAACTTTGCGATGCAAAGTAAATCTTGTCAACAGGTCCGGACCGATGGAGCGGTCACGGTACGGCTGCGAAACGAGACCGGCGAACCTTCAGCAGCAACCGGGCACGATCGGGCCGCGGACTTCACGGGTCGCGACATTGCGTGCGGCGAGTTCGTCGTCCGCCGGATAATCGACGCGCACGAGCGAGAGTCCGTGCGCGGGCGCGACGGCGACCGAGGCGGCGCGTTCGCGTTCGTCGAGCAACCGGGTCATCCACTCGACGCTGCGCCGGCCTTCACCGACCGCGAGGGCAGCGCCGACGAGGCTGCGCACCATCGACCAGCAGAACGCATCGGCGCTGACATAAGCGGTGAGGATGTCACCGTCACGCACCCAGTCGTAGCGCTGGAGTTCACGGACAGTCGTGGCGCCCTCGCGGCGTTTGCAGAACGCGGCGAAATCGTGCAGGCCGAGAAGCGAGTGGGAGGCGCGCTGCATCACGTCCAGGTCGACGGTTTTCGGCCACGCCACGGTGTCGCGGGCACGCAACGGTTCCGCGCCGTACGGGGCTGTCGTCAACCGGTACTCGTAGTGGCGCCGGATCGCCGAGAACCGCGCGTCGAAATGCTCCGACGCGAGGGAGATTCCCGTCACCCGGATGTCGCGGGGAAGAAACCGGGCCAGTCGCCGGATCCACCGCGACGGGTCGTCGGGCAGCGCCGCGGTGGGCACGTCGACGTGCGCGACCTGGCCGGACGCGTGGACACCCGCGTCGGTGCGGCCGGCGACGGTGAGAAGCACCGGGGTGCGGACGATCGCCCCGAGTTTCTCCTCGATTTCGCCGCACACGGTGCGGCGGCCGGGCTGTCGCGCCCAACCGGAGAAATCGGTTCCGTCATAAGCGATGTCGAGCCGGAGCCGGGTGAGTTCGGGCCCGCCCACGACTGCAGAGTTTTCGGAAGCAACGAGCCCGCCGCCCTCGGAAGGGTCGGCGGGCTCGGGTGCTTCAGCAGATGCCGAAACCAAGGGAACTAGTCCTTCTTGGCCTCGTCGGCATCGGCGGCCGTGGCGGTGTCGTCCTCGATCGCGTCGATGACGGCATCCGCGTTCTCGACCTCGGCGTCGGTGGCGTCGGCCTCGACGGCCTCCACCACGTTCTCCTCGGCAGCCGGAGCAGACTGCGAAGCGGCGACGCGACGAGCGCGATCCGCCTCGTTGCTGACCGTCTTCTCACGGACGAGCTCGATGATCGCCATCGGGGCATTGTCGCCCTTGCGCGGCATCGTCTTGATGATGCGGGTGTAGCCACCGTTGCGGTCCTCGAAGGAGGGACCGATCTCCGCGAACAGCGTGTGGACGACGTCCTTGTTGCGGAGGACCTTCAGCACCTCACGACGCGAAGCCAACGTGTTGGCCTTTGCGTGCGTGACGAGCTTCTCGGCGTACGGGCGCAGGGCCTTGGCCTTGGACTCGGTGGTGGTGATGCGGCCGTGCTCGAAGAGCGCGGTGGCCAGGTTGGCGAAGATCGCCTTCTGGTGCGAGGCCGACCCGCCGAAGCGGGCGCCCTTCTTGGGCTTGGGCATTATTTTCTCCTAGTAACGGACCGTGAGCTGCTACAGCTGCTCGGTCTCGGCGTAGTCCTCGTTGCCGTCGGTCTCACTGAAGGAGCCGGCCTCGGTGTCGCTCCAGGTACCGGTCGCGGCGTCGTAGCCGGCGACGGTGCTGGGGTCGAACGATGCGGGGCTGTCCTTGAGCGACAAGCCGAGCGAGTGCAGCTTGACCTTGACCTCATCGATGGACTTCTGACCGAAGTTGCGGATGTCGAGCAGATCGGATTCCGTGCGTGCCACGAGCTCGCCGACGGTGTGAACGCCTTCGCGCTTGAGGCAGTTGTAGGACCGGACCGTGAGGTCGAGGTCCTCGATCGGAAGTCCGAAGGAGGCGATGTGGTCGGCCTCGGCGGGCGAGGGACCGATCTCGATACCTTCTGCTTCGACATTCAGCTCACGAGCCAGACCGAAGAGCTCCACGAGGGTCTTGCCCGCCGAAGCGAGCGCGTCCCGCGCCGTGATGGAGTTCTTGGTCTCCACGTCGAGAATCAGCCGATCGAAGTCGGTGCGCTGCTCGACGCGGGTCGCTTCCACCTTGTACGTCACCTTGAGCACCGGCGAGTAGATCGAGTCGACCGGGATACGGCCGATCTCGGCGCCGGACGCCTTGTTCTGGACGGCGGGGACGTAGCCGCGACCGCGCTCGACGACGAGCTCGATCTCCAGCTTTCCCTTGTCGTTCAGGGTGGCGATGTGCAGGTCCGGGTTGTGGATGGTGACACCGGCCGGGGGGACGATGTCGCCGGCCGTAACCGTGCCGGGACCCTGCTTGCGGACGTACATGGTGACCGGCTCGTCCTCTTCCGAGCCGACCACGAGGCCCTTGAGGTTGAGGATGATGTCGGTGACATCCTCCTTCACCCCCGGAACCGTGGTGAACTCGTGGAGCACGCCGTCGATGCGAATGCTGGTGACGGCTGCGCCCGGGATCGAGGAGAGCAGGGTGCGACGAAGCGAGTTGCCGAGTGTGTACCCGAAGCCAGGCTCGAGGGGTTCGATGACGAACTTCGAACGGTTGTCAGCGATGACCTCTTCGGTCAGGGTGGGTCGCTGCGAAATGAGCATCTGTTGCCTCCTTGTGGGCGTCCGCTATTTGACGCCCTGGTGGATGGGTGTGTGTTCTCCGGCCCGAAGGACCGGAGAACACACGGCACTGAGTGCCTTACTTCGAGTAGTACTCGACGATGAGCTGTTCCTGCAGCGGGATGTCGATCTGCGCGCGCTCGGGCAGCTGGTGAACCAGCACCCGCAGACGCGAACCGACGATCTGCAGCCAACCCGGGATCGGGCGCTCGCCCTGGGTCTCACGGGCAACCTGGAACGGCAGCGTGTTCAGCGACTTCTCGCGGACATCGATGATGTCGTACTGGGAGACGCGGTAGCTCGGGATGTCGACCTTCTTGCCGTTGACCAGGAAGTGGCCGTGGCTCACGAGCTGACGTGCCTGCCGACGCGTGCGGGCGAGGCCGGCACGGTAGACGACGTTGTCCAGACGCGACTCGAGGATGGTCAGCAGCACCTCGCCGGTCTTACCCGGACGGCTGGCGGCTTCCTCGTAGTAACGACGGAACTGCTTCTCCATGATGCCGTAGGAGAAGCGAGCCTTCTGCTTCTCCTGCAGCTGGAGCAGGTACTCGCTCTCCTTGATCCGCGCGCGGCCGTGCTGGCCGGGCGGGTAGGGGCGACGCTCGAAGGCCTGATCGCCTCCGACCAGGTCGACGCGGAGACGACGCGACTTACGTGTAACGGGACCGGTATAACGTGCCATGACTTAGAACCTTTTCCTTTCCCGTATTAGACGCGACGCCGCTTGGGCGGACGGCAACCATTGTGCGGCTGGGGCGTGACGTCGGAGATGGTGCCGACCTCGAGGCCAGCGGCCTGGAGGGAGCGGATCGCAGTTTCGCGTCCCGAGCCGGGGCCCTTGACGAAAACGTCGACCTTCTTGACACCGTGCTCCTGCGCCTTGCGGGCAGCGCTCTCGGCGGCGAGCTGCGCGGCGAACGGGGTCGACTTGCGCGAACCCTTGAAGCCGACGTGGCCCGACGACGCCCAGGAGATCACGTTGCCCTGGGGATCGGTGATGGACACGATGGTGTTGTTGAAGGTGCTCTTGATGTGAGCGGCGCCGTGCGGGACGTTCTTCTTGTCCCTGCGCCGTGCCTTCTGGGTCTTCTTCGGACCGGCGGTGCGTGACTTGGGAGGCATTACTTCTTCTTTCCTGCGACGGTGCGCTTCGGACCCTTGCGGGTACGGGCGTTGGTCTTGGTGCGCTGTCCACGCACGGGCAGACCACGACGATGCCGCAGGCCCTGGTAGCAGCCGATCTCGATCTTGCGGCGGATATCCGCCTGGACCTCGCGGCGGAGGTCACCCTCGACCTTGTAGCTTTCCTCGATGTGCTCGCGGAGCTTGGCGAGATCCTCGTCGGACAGATCCTTGCTGCGCAGGTCCGGGTTCACGCCGGTTGCCGCAAGAATTTCCTGGGAGCGCGTACGGCCGATGCCGTAGATGTAAGTGAGTGCGATCTCCATCCGCTTTTCACGGGGTAGATCGACACCTGCGAGACGTGCCATGTGGCATTCCTATTCGGTGTGCGGAGGTCTTCTCCCAGCCCGTCCCCTGCGTCGAAAAACTGTGTAAGTCGATAAACACAGTGGGGCCCCGGCCTCCGAACCGGGGGTTGATCGCACGGCTCCTCGACTGATCGAGGATCGTAACCGCGCGACTGGTGCTGGAAGGTCTTCTTTGCTTGTTGCCAAGCAGATCTTCGAGACGAAGGTCCGATCTAGCCCTGACGCTGCTTGTGACGCAGGTTCTCGCAGATCACCATGACCCGTCCGTTACGACGGATCACCTTGCACTTCTCGCAGATCTTCTTGACGCTAGGCTGAACCTTCACGTGCGTCCGATCTCCTGTATGTGCGCCCCCGGACACGGCTGACCGCGACCGAAGACAGGGTTCTCCCCGACCGTCTGGCCGGGGAAGCTTTTACTTGTACCGGTAGACGATGCGTCCACGCGTCAGGTCGTAGGGCGAAAGCTCCACGACAACGCGATCCTCGGGAAGAATACGAATGTAGTGCTGGCGCATCTTGCCGCTGATGTGGGCCAGAACCTTATGGCCGTTCTCCAGCTCGATGCGGAACATCGCATTGGGCAGTGGTTCGACAACCCGGCCCTCGACCTCGATTGCCCCGTCTTTCTTAGCCATATCCTCCGCGATCCGTCGTTCGATGTGTGGTTGCATCGGCATCCGATACCGTGACGCCCAGCTTCCGGAAGACGCGCGAATCGAGATTCGACGCGAACCACCCGGAGCGCAGCGCGCACCACCGATCAATGCTACGGGAGATTTCCCACCGGGCCAAATGGAGACGAGCGAGGAGGACGAACGTGCGAGCACTGATCCAGCGGGTGACGACCGCGGCGGTTGCGGTCGACGGCGAGGAGGTCGCCCGGATCACCCCACCGGCGGGCGGGCACGGACTGCTCGTACTCGTGGGGGTCACGCACGACGACGACGCGGCGAAAGCCGCCACCCTCGCCGGCAAGGTCTGGACGATGCGGATCCTCGAGGACGAGAAGTCTGCGTCCGATGTGGGTGCTCCGCTGCTGGTCGTCAGCCAGTTCACGCTGATGGCCGACACCCGCAAGAGCCGGCGGCCGTCGTGGTCCGCCGCGGCACCGCGGCCGGTGGCGGAACCACTCGTCGAGGAATTCACGCTGGCGCTGCGCGCGCTCGGCGCGCACGTCGAAACGGGGGTGTTCGGCGCTCACATGGAAGTGAGTCTCGTCAACGACGGGCCGGTGACCCTGCTCGTCGAGGTGTGACGAACGCCGCTACTCGGGGCGCAGCGTGAGGATGCGCGGACCCGACTCGGTGACGGCGACCGTGTGTTCCCAGTGCGCGGCACGGCTGCCGTCGGAGGTGACCACGGTCCAGTCGTCGGCGAGAACCTCGGTCTCGTATGTACCGAGAGTGAGCATCGGCTCGATCGCGAGCACCGATCCGACGACCAGCTGCGGGCCCTTGCCGGGAGCGCCTTCGTTCGCGAGGAACGGTTCCATGTGCATCTCACGCCCGATGCCGTGACCGCCGTAGCCGTCCACGATGCCGAACGGACGGCCGAACAGTTTCTCGGCGGCGTGGGTACCGTTCTCGATCGCGTGGGAGACGTCGGTGAGGCGGTTGCCCGGAAGCATCGCCGCGATGCCGGCTTCCATCGACAGTCGCGTGGCCTCGCTCAGCTCCGCGTCGTCCTGCGCGAGCTCACCGACACCGAACGTCCACGCGGAGTCGCCGTGCCACCCGTCGAGGATCGCACCGCAGTCGATGGACACCAGATCGCCCTCGGCGAGGATCTCGTCCGCCGACGGGATCCCGTGCACCACGCGATCGTTGACCGACGAACAGATCGAGCCGGGGAAACCGTTGTAACCCAGGAAGGAGGGAACGGCGCCCGCATCGCGGATCACCGCTTCCGCCACCCTGTCGAGTTCCAGGGTGCTCACGCCCGGCTTCGCCGCTTCCCGCACCGCAACGAGTGTGGCGCCGACAATAGCGCCCGCAGCCGCCATCGCGTCGAGTTCACCGGAAGTGCGGAACGGAACCACCTTGCGCTTGCGCCCGAAACCCATGTCGAAATTCCTACGTCCTACTTGCCGAGCGCCGAAAGCGCGCGGGCGTTGATCTCCTCGACCTCACCGATGGCGTCGACCGTGATGATCGAGTCGCGGTAGTAGTCGAGCAGCGGAGCTGTCTCCTCACGGTAGACCCGGAGGCGATTGCGGATGACGTCCTCGGTGTCGTCCGCGCGACCGCGGGCGAGCATGCGTCTGACGACCACGTCCTCGTCGATGACGAACGACAGCACGCCGTCGAGTGCCACGCCGAGGTCCTGCAGGATGTTCTCGAGTTCCTTGGCCTGCTCGACGCTGCGAGGGAAGCCGTCGAGAAGGAAGCCGTGCGCCGCGTCGGGCTCGGCGACACGTTCGCGAACCATGTTGTTCGTGATCTCGGCGGGCACGAGGTCACCCGCGTCGATGTACTTCTTGGCCTCGATGCCGAGCGGGGTTCCCTGGCCGATGTTGGCGCGGAACAGATCGCCGGTCGAGATCGCGGGGACACCGAGCTTCTCGGACAGGATCGCGGCCTGCGTGCCCTTTCCGGCACCGGGAGGACCGAGGAGTACAAGTCTCACTTGAGGAACCCTTCGTAGTTACGCTGCATCAATTGACTTTCGATCTGCTTGACCGTGTCCAGCGCGACACTGACAAGAATGAGCACCGCGGCGCCACCGAAAATGCTCGAGGCGGTCTGGCCCCCGGACAGGAAGAAGTTCGGCAGGGTCGCGATGAGACCGAGGTAGATCGAGCCCGGAACCGTGATGCGGTTGAGCACGAAGCTGAGGTACTCGGCGGTCGGGCGTCCCGGGCGGATGCCGGGGATGAAACCGCCGTACTTCTTCATCTCGTCGGCGCGTTCCTCCGGGTTGAAGGTGATCGCGACGTAGAAGAACACGAAGAAGACGATCAACGCGAAGTAGATCGAGATGTAGACCGGGTTGCTCGGATCGATCAGATACGTGTTGACGATGCGCTGCCACCAGTTCGGCTCGACCGCGCTGGTCGCACCGGTGAGCTGACCGATGAGGTTCGGCAGATACAGCAGCGACGACGCGAAGATGACCGGGATGATGCCGGCCTGGTTGACCTTGAGCGGCAGGTACGTCGAGGAACCGCCGTACATCCGCCGGCCCACCATGCGCTTGGCGTACTGGACCGGGATACGGCGCTGGCCCTGCTCGACGAACACGACACCGGTGATGATGACCAGGGCCACCAACAACACGATCGCGAAGACGAGGCCGCCACGGGACTCGAGGATGGTGCGACCCTCGGTCGGCAGCGCCGCGGCGATACCCGAGAAGATCAGCAGCGACATACCGTTGCCGACACCACGTTCGGTGATGAGCTCACCGAACCACATGACGACGGCGGCACCGGCGGTCATGACGAGCACGATGACGACCATCGCGAAGATGCTGTCGTCGGCGAGGATCGGTTCGGAACAGCCCTGCAGCAGCTGGCCGCGGGCTGCGAGCGCCACGATGCCGGTGGCCTGCAGGACGGCGAGTGCGACGGCCAGATAACGCGTGTACTGCGTCATCTTGGCCTGGCCGGACTGGCCTTCCTTGCGCAGTTCCTCGAAGCGAGGAATGACGACGGTGAGCAACTGGACGATGATGCTCGCGGTAATGAACGGCATGATGCCGATCGCGAACACCGACAGTTGCAGTAGCGCACCGCCGGAGAACAGATTGATCAACGAGTAGATGCCGGCTTGGTCGCCGCCGGCGAGCTGATCCACACAGGCCTGGACGTTGCCGTAGTCGACGCCCGGGGACGGCACGGTCGCACCGAGGCGATACAGCGCCACGAGACCGAGGGCGATGAGAATCTTCCGCCTCAGGTCCGGTGTCCTGAGGGCCGAAACGAAGGCGGAAAGCAAAGATCCTCCTGGCAGGCCGATCGGGGACGACGGGTCGACTTCGGACCCGTCGGATGTTAGACAACTCTAAAACTCTAACAGTGCGCTCCCAGCGGAGGCGTACGCCGGTAGCGTACTTCAACTCCGTGAAAGCACGAACGGCCGCGATGCAGGGTTCTGCAACGCGGCCGTTCGCGAGCCTGGGCTCACATGAACGAACAGGTCAGACCAGTTCGGTCGTGGTGCCGCCCGCAGCGGCGATCTTTTCCTTGGCGGAGCCCGAGAACTTGTTGGCGGTGACCTGCACGGCCACCGACAGCTCGCCCTCGCCGAGCACCTTCACGAGCTGGTTCTTGCGGACCAGTCCGTTCGAGACGAGCTCGTCGATGCCGATTTCGCCACCCTCGGGGAAGACCCGTGCGATGTCGCCGACATTGACGATCTGGTACTCGGTGCGGAATGCGTTCTTGAAGCCCTTGAGCTTCGGGAGACGCATGTGGATGGGCATCTGGCCACCTTCGAAGGCTGCCGACACGTTCTTACGTGCCTTCGTGCCCTTCGTACCGCGACCAGCGGTCTTGCCCTTGGAACCCTCGCCACGGCCGACGCGGGTCTTTTCGGTCTTCGCACCCGGAGCCGGGCGCAGGTGATGCAGCTTGATGGTCATTTTCAGACCTCCTCAACGGTCACGAGGTGACGCACCACGTTGATCAAGCCGCGGTTCTGCGCATTGTCCTCGCGGACGACGGACTGACGGATCTTCCGCAGACCGAGGGTGCGCAGGCTGTCCCGCTGATTCGACTTGCAGCCGATGGTGCTCTTGATCTGGGTGATCTTCAGCTCTGCCATTACTTCACGCTCCCAGCAGCCTGTGCACGGGCGTGAAGCATGCCGGCGGGGGCAACTTCCTCGAGGGTGAGGCCACGACGAGCCGCAACCTCTTCCGGACGCTGCAGCATCTTGAGAGCAGCAACCGTCGCGTGCACCACATTGATGGCGTTGTCGGAGCCCAGGGACTTCGACAGGATGTCGGAGATGCCCGCGCACTCCAGCACGGCACGCACCGCGCCACCGGCGATAACACCGGTACCGGGCGAAGCCGGACGCAGCATGACGATGCCTGCTGCGGCCTCACCCTGGACAGGGTGAGTGATGGTGGTGGCGATCATCGGGACGCGGAAGAAGCCCTTGCGAGCCTCCTCGACACCCTTCTGGATGGCCGCGGGAACTTCCTTGGCCTTGCCGTAGCCGACGCCGACCAAGCCGTTACCATCGCCCACGATCACCAGAGCGGTGAAGCTGAAGCGACGGCCGCCCTTGACGACCTTCGACACACGGTTGATCGAGACGACACGCTCGATGTAGTTCGACTTCTCGGCAGCGTTGCCGCCACGCGAGTCGCGGTCACGGCGGTCACGACCGCCGCGGTTGTCACCGCTGCTGTTGGGGTTCTGGCCGGCAGGGCCGCTGCCGCCGTCACGCCGCTGACGTCCCGGCATCAGGCGTTCCTTCCGTTCGAAAGAGTCATCATCAGAACTTCAACCCGCTTTCGCGAGCCGCGTCCGCGAGGGCCGCGATACGGCCGCTGTAGGTGTGTCCACCGCGGTCGAAGACCACGGCCTCCACGCCGGCAGCCTTGGCGCGCTCGGCGATCAGCTGACCGACCTTCGCGCCGCGAGCCTTCTTGTCGCCCTCGACAGCACGCACGTCGGGTTCGACGGTCGAAGCTGCAGCGAGGGTAGTGCCCGTCAGGTCGTCGACCAACTGCACATGCATGTGGCGCGACGACCGGTTGACGACGAGACGCGGACGCTCGGCGGTGCCGGAGATCTTCTTGCGGAGGCGGAAGTGACGACGCGTCTTCGAGAGGCGACGCGTCGTGGACACGTCCTTGCCGCGCGGGATGCGCTTTGCCTTCTGGTTCTCGGTCTGGCTCATGATCACTTACCCGTCTTTCCGACCTTGCGACGGACCTGTTCACCCTCGTAGCGGATGCCCTTGCCCTTGTACGGGTCGGACTTGCGCAGCCGGCGGATGTTGGCAGCGATCTGGCCGACCTTCTGCTTGTCGATCCCCGAGATCGAGAACTTCGTCGGGGTTTCGACGGCAAACGAGATGCCCTCGGGTGCTTCGATCAGCACGGGGTGGCTGTAGCCCAGGGAGAACTCGAGGTCCTTGCCCTTGAGGGCCACGCGGTAGCCGACACCGAAGATTTCCATCTTCGTGGTGTAGCCCTCGGTCACGCCGACGATGAGGTTCTGCACCAGGGTCCGGGACAGACCGTGCAGCGCACGGCTGCGACGCTCGTCGTTCGGACGCGTGACGTTGATTACTCCGTCTTCACCCTTGGCGATGGCGATGGGCTCGGCGACAGTCAGAGAAAGGTTGCCCTTGGGGCCCTTCACTGCGACAGCCTGGCCGTCGATGTTCACCTCGACACCGGAGGGGACGACTACGGGGAGTTTTCCGATTCGCGACATTGTGGTGGCCTCCCTTACCAGACGTAGGCGAGGACTTCCCCGCCCACCTTCTGCTTGGCCGCCTGGCGATCGGTGAGCAGGCCGGAAGACGTGGAGATGATCGCCACGCCGAGGCCGCCCAGGACCTTGGGCAGGTTGGTGGATTTCGCGTACACGCGCAGACCGGGCTTCGACACGCGGCGCACGCCTGCAAGGCTGCGCTCACGGGAAGGCCCGTACTTGAGGTCGACGATGAGGGTGGTGCCCACCTCGGCGTCCTCGGTGCGGTAGTCGGAGATGTAGCCCTCGCGCTTGAGGATCTCGGCGATGTTCACCTTGATCTTCGAAGACGGGAGCTTGACCTCGTCGTGGTACGCCGTATTGGCGTTACGCAGACGTGTCAAGAAGTCTGCGATGGGGTCGGTCATGGTCATGGCTGACCTGTACACCTTTCTCGGTGCGGTTCCCATACAACACCGGGATGTATCCCGGCCGTGGGCCTACATCGAACTCGGTTTCGATGCGGGTCCGCGGCAGATGCCGCAGACCCATGACAGCGTGGCGGTGGGCGGAGGCCGTCGGCGCTCCGCCCACCGTTCACGTCACCAGGAGCTCTTGTGAACTCCCGGAAGCTCACCGCGGTGTGCCATCTCGCGAAGGCAGATGCGGCAGAGTCCGAACTTGCGGAAGACCGAGTGCGGGCGTCCGCAGCGCTGGCAGCGGGTGTAGGCGCGCACCGCGAACTTCGGCTTGCTGTTGGCCTTGTTGACCAGTGCCTTCTTAGCCATGGGCTCAGTTCTCCTTGAACGGGAAGCCGAGGTGCTTGAGCAGGGCACGGCCTTCTTCGTTGTTGGTGGCGGTCGTGACGACGGTGATGTCCATGCCGCGCGGGCGATCGATCTTGTCCACGTCGATCTCGTGGAACATCGACTGCTCGTTCAGGCCGAACGTGTAGTTGCCGTTTCCGTCGAACTGGTTGCCGTTGAGGCCGCGGAAGTCCCGGATACGGGGCAGCGCGATGGACACGAGACGGTCCAGGAACTCCCACATGCGGTCGCCACGAAGCGTGACGCGGGCACCGATCGGCATGCCTTCGCGCAGCTTGAACTGTGCGATGGACTTACGGGCCTTGCGGATCTCGGGCTTCTGGCCGGTGATCAGGGCGAGGTCGTTGACCGCGCCGTTGATCAGCTTCGCGTCGCGGGCGGCGTCGCCGACACCCATGTTGACGACGACCTTCACGACGCCGGGGATCTGCATGACGTTCGCGTAGTCGAATTCCGACTGCAGCGCGTCGCGGATCTCCTCGCGGTACCGCACCTTGAGGCGCGGCATGGTCTTGGTCTCAGTGGTGGTCATGTCAGATGTCCTTCCCGTTCTTCCGGGAAATCCGAACGCGCTTGCCGGTCTCCTCGTCGACGCGGTAGCCCACGCGCGTGGCGTTGCCGTCCGAGTCGATGACCGCAACGTTGGAAACGTGGATCGGGGCCTCTTGCGTGACGATGCCGCCGGTGGAGGCACCACGCTCGTTGGCCGAGACTGCGGTGTGCTTCTTGATGCGGTTCACGCCCTCGACGAGGACACGGTTCTGCTTCGGGTAGGCCTCGATGACCTTGCCCTTGGCGCCCTTGTCCTTACCCGAGATGACGAGCACGGTGTCGCCCTTGTGCACCTTCATCACAGCACCTCCGGAGCCAGCGAGACGATCTTCATGAAGCGCTTGTCGCGAAGCTCGCGACCGACGGGTCCGAAGATGCGGGTTCCGCGAGGATCGTTGTCGCCCTTGATGAGGACGGCAGCGTTCTCGTCGAACTTGATGTACGAGCCGTCCGGCCGGCGGCGCTCCTTGGTGGTGCGCACGATAACGGCCTTGACGACCTCACCACGCTTGACGTTGCCGCCGGGGATCGCCTCCTTGACGGTGCCGACGATGATGTCGCCGATTCCGGCGTAGCGACGGGACGAGCCACCGAGAACGCGGATGCAGAGAATCTCCTTGGCACCCGTGTTGTCGGCGACGCGCAGTCGCGACTCCTGCTGGATCACTTACTTCTCCTTGACCTGGATTGGTATGCACGTCAGATTTCCGACCTGGACGTACGCGGTCGTCGTTTGCTCACGGCGCACATGCGCTGGGCGCACGGGTCCCGTGAGCAACCCGTCCAGAGTAGGCCATATACCGTACCCAGGGCAAATTAGCGAACTGTGCCGTCCGTCCCTCGCCCCGAACCGGCGTCTGCCACCGCGTTCCGTACCTCGCCGTGACGAAGAACAGCACCCCCGCCACCCGAGTGATCGGGTGCCGGGGGTGCTGTCGATGTACTTCAACCGACGATGCCGGAAAGGCCTACTTGGCCTTCTCGAGCACCTCGACGAGACGCCACCGCTTCGACGCGGACAGCGGACGGGTCTCCATCAGCTGCACGCGGTCGCCGACGCCGGCAACGCTGTTCTCGTCGTGAGCCTTCACCCGGGTGGTACGGCGGATGATCTTGCCGTACAGCGGGTGCTTCACACGATCCTCGAGCTCGACCACGATGGTCTTTTCCATCTTGTCCGAGACGACATAGCCGATACGAACCTTGCGGCTCGCGCGCTCTTCGTTCTTGGTCACTGTCTTTTCCTCACTCATGCCACATCACCCGTGTTCGGGCCGGTGGCCAGTCCGAGCTCACGCTCGCGCAGCACCGTGTAGATACGTGCGATCTCGTTACGAACGACACGCAGCCGACGGTTGTTGTCCAACTGCCCCGTGGCCATCTGGAAGCGCAGGTTGAACAGCTCTTCCTTGAACTCACGGACCTTGTCGGCAAGCTCTGCGTCGCTCAGCTCGCGGAGTTCCGCGGCGGGGGTACCGGTAGCCATCAGAACTGCTCCTCCCTCGTCACGATGCGGCACTTGCAGGGGAGCTTGTGCATCGCGCGACGCAGGGCCTCGCGAGCAATCTCCTCGTTCGGGTAGCTCATCTCGAACAGAACCCGACCGGGCTTGACGTTCGCGACCCACCACTCGGGCGAACCCTTACCGGAACCCATGCGGGTTTCGGCCGGCTTCTTGGTGAGCGGGCGATCCGGGAAGATGTTGATCCAGATCTTGCCGCCACGCTTGATGTGCCGGGTCATGGCGATACGAGCGGACTCGATCTGCCGGTTGGTGATGTAGGCGGGCTCGAGAGCCTGGATGCCCCATTCACCGAAGGTCACCTGGGTTCCGCCCTTGGCGGCACCCGTACGGCTCGGATGGTGCTGCTTGCGGTGTTTGACCCGCCGTGGGATCAACATGCGTCAGCCCTCCTTGTTCTCAGTCGAAGCGGGGGCGTCGGCCGAGGCTGCGCGGCCGGCGTCGGTGCTCGTCGCCGTGGTGCCCGACGCGCCGGAACGACGCGGGCGGCTGGGACGCTCACGACGCGGGCGGTCGGCGGGAGCAGCTGCAGCAGCAGCGAGCTCACGACGTCCACCGACGATGTCGCCCTTGTAGATCCAGACCTTCACGCCGATACGACCGAAGGTGGTCTTGGCCTCGTACAGGCCGTAGTCGATGTCCGCACGCAGCGTGTGCAGCGGAACGCGACCCTCACGGTAGAACTCCGAGCGCGACATCTCGGCGCCACCGAGGCGGCCCGAGCACTGCACGCGGATGCCCTTGACGTTGGGCTGACGCATGGCCGACTGGATGGCCTTGCGCATCGCCCGACGGAAGGCAACACGGTTCGAGAGCTGCTCGGCGACGCCCTGCGCCACCAGCTGAGCCTCGGACTCCGAGTTCTTGACCTCGAGGATGTTCAGCTGGACCTGCTTACCGGTCAGCTTCTCGAGCTCGGCGCGAATGCGATCGGCTTCGGCGCCGCGGCGACCGATGACGATGCCCGGGCGTGCGGTGTGGATGTCCACACGCACACGGTCACGGGTGCGCTCGATTTCGACCTTCGCGATGCCGGCGCGCTCGAGGCCCGAGGCCAGGAACTTACGGATCGCGACGTCTTCCTTGACGTATTCCGCGTACTGCTTGTCTGCGTACCAACGCGACTTCCAGTCGGTGGTAATGCCCAGACGGAAGCCGTGCGGGTTGATCTTCTGGCCCACTACTGAGCTCCCTTCCGGCGGTTGCGAGTCGAACCCGACCGAGATGCGACGCTTTCCACGATCACGGTGATGTGGCTCGACCGCTTGCGGATTCGGAACGCACGGCCCTGGGCACGCGGCTGGAACCGCTTCAGGGTCGCACCCTCGTCCACGTACGCCGTCGCGACGACGAGCGTGCTGGGGTCGAGGTTGTAATTGTTCTGCGCGTTCGCAGCAGCAGAGGCGATCACCTTGGCGACCGGCTCGGCCGCGGCCTGCGGCGCGAACTTGAGGATAGCGAGGGCTTCCTCGACGGACTTACCGCGAACGATGTCGACGACGCGGCGCGCCTTCATCGGGGTTACGCGCACGTGGCGCGCAACAGCCCGAGCGCTGTTGGTTGTGGTTTCAGTGCTCATCGACGCTTGCTCTTCCGGTCGTCCTTGATGTGGCCCTTGAACGTACGGGTCGGTGCGAATTCACCGAGCTTGTGGCCGACCATCGAATCCGAGATGAACACCGGCACGTGCTTGCGTCCGTCATGGACGGCAAACGTGTGACCGATGAAGTCCGGCAGAATCGTGGAACGGCGCGACCAGGTCTTGATGACCTGCTTGGTGCCCTTCTCGTTCTGGACGTCGACCTTCGCCAGGAGGTGGTCGTCGACGAACGGGCCCTTCTTGAGGCTGCGTGGCATTCTCTAACTCCCTCCTTGACTAGCGCTTTTTACCGGTACGGCGGCGACGGACGATGAGCTTGTCGGACGCCTTGTTCTTGCGGGTACGGCCTTCCGGCTTACCCCAGGGGCTGACCGGGTGGCGACCACCCGAGGTCTTGCCCTCGCCACCACCGTGCGGGTGGTCGACCGGGTTCATCACGACACCACGGACGGTCGGGCGCTTGCCCTTCCACCGCATACGGCCAGCTTTACCCCAGTTGATGTTCGACTGCTCGGCGTTGCCGACCTCGCCGACGGTTGCGCGGCAGCGCACGTCGACGCGACGGATCTCACCGGACGGCATACGCAGCGTGGCGTAGGTGCCTTCCTTACCGAGGAGCTGGATGCTCGCGCCGGCGGAACGTGCCATCTTGGCGCCGCCACCCGGACGCAGCTCGACTGCGTGGATGGTGGTACCCGTCGGGATGTTGCGCAGCGGCAGGTTGTTACCCGGCTTGATGTCGGCCGTGGGGCCGGACTCGACCGGAGCACCCTGCACCAGGCCCTTGGGGGCGATGATGTAGCGCTTCTCGCCGTCCACGTAGTGGAGCAGCGCGATGCGAGCGGTGCGGTTGGGGTCGTACTCGATGTGAGCGACCTTCGCCGGAACGCCGTCCTTGTCGTTGCGACGGAAATCGATCAGGCGGTAGGCGCGCTTGTGGCCGCCACCCTTGTGTCGGGTGGTGATGCGACCGTGCGCGTTACGTCCACCACGACCGTGCAGCGGGCGAACCAGCGACTTTTCGGGCGTCGACCGAGTGATCTCGGCGAAGTCCGACACGCTGGCGCCACGACGGCCCGGCGTAGTCGGCTTGTACTTACGGATTGCCATGAGTCTTCTCGTCCTCTATCTCTCGAGAGTTCCGGTCGCTACGCGACCGGGCCTCCGAAGATCTCGATGGGCTTGCTGTCGGCGGCCAGGGTCACGAGCGCGCGCTTGGTGTCCTTGCGCTTGCCGTAACCGGAGCGGGTCCGCTTGCGCTTGCCCTGACGGTTCGCGGTGTTGACGCTTGTCACCTTGACGCCGAAGACCTTCTCGACGGCAATCTTGATCTGCGTCTTGTTCGAGTCCGGGTGGACCAGGAAGGTGTAGGTACCGTCTTCCATCAGTCCATAGGACTTCTCGGAGATGACGGGAGCCAGCAGGATGTCGCGCGGATCGGCGATCGTGCTCACTTGGTCTCCTCCTTGAATTCCTGGCCGGACTCTGCCGGGCCGTGGATGAACGCGTTCAGCGCTTCGACGCTGAACACAACGTCGTCGCTGTAGAGCACGTCGTAGGTGTTCAGCTGATCCGGCGCGAGCGCGTGGACGTTCGGAAGGTTCTGAACCGACTTCCACGCCGCCACGTCTTCACGGCCGACGACGAGCAGGACCTTCTTGCGGTCGCTGATTTCGCCGAGGAACGTGCGAGCACCCTTCGTCGACGGGGTCTGACCCGCGACGAGTTCGGTGATCACGTGGATGCGCTCGTTGCGCGCCCGGTCGGAGAGGGCACCGCGGAGAGCGGCAGCCTTCATCTTCTTGGGGGTGCGCTGCGTGTAGTCACGCGGCTGCGGGCCGTGGACGACGCCGCCGCCGACGAACTGCGGTGCGCGGGTCGAACCCTGGCGGGCGCGGCCGGTGCCCTTCTGGCGGTACGGCTTCTTGCCGCCGCCGCGGACCTCGCCACGAGTCTTCGTGGAGTGCGTGCCCTGGCGAGCCGCCGCGAGCTGCGCGACGACGACCTGGTGCAGCAACGCGATGTTCGCGGGAGCGTCGAAGATCTCCGCGGGGAGATCGACGGTTCCGTTGGACTGGCCACCGGGCGCCTTGACGTCCAGCGTCAGCTTGGTTGCGGTCTCGGTGCTCATGCCCGTGCACCACCCTTCACTGCAGTCTTGACGATCACGAGGCCGCCCTTACGGCCGGGGATCGCGCCCTTGATCAGGAGCAGACCGTTCTCGGCATCCACCTTGTGGACCGAGAGGTTCTGCGTCGTGATGCGGTCGGAGCCCATCCGGCCGGACATGCGCGTGCCCTTGAACACGCGGCCCGGGGTGGCGCAGCCACCGATGGAACCCGGACGACGGTGCACAGCCTGCGCACCGTGCGAGGCACCCTGGCCGGCGAAGCCGTGACGCTTCATCGTGCCGGCGAAGCCCTTGCCCTTGGAGGTGCCGGTGACGTCGACGAATGCGCCGTCCTCGAAAACCTCTGCGGTGAGCTCCTGGCCGACCTCGTAGTCCGAGGTGTCCTCGACGCGAAGCTCGACGAGGTGGCGGCGCGGGGTCACGCCTGCCTTGTCGAACTGGCCGCGGACGGGCTTGTTGACCTTGCGGGGCGCGATGGCACCGAACGCGAGCTGCACGGCGTTGTAGCCGTCGCGCTCCTCGGTACGAACCTGCGTGACCACGTTCGGTCCGGCCTTGACGACGGTCACCGGAACGACCCGGTTGTTCTCGTCGAAGACCTGGGTCATGCCGAGCTTGGTGCCCAGGATTCCCTTGATCTGGTTAGTCATGTGTTATCTCCGCTGCGTCTTCCGAAGCTCACTGAATGTTGACATCGACGCTCGCCGGAAGGTCGATACGCATGAGCGCGTCGACAGTCTTCGGCGTCGGGTCGAGGATGTCGATCAGCCGCTTGTGGGTACGCATCTCGAAGTGCTCGCGCGAGTCCTTGTACTTGTGCGGCGAACGAATGACGCAGTACACGTTCTTTTCTGTAGGCAACGGCACCGGGCCGACCACGCGGGCACCCGTACGGGTGACCGTCTCGACGATCTTGCGCGCAGATGCGTCGATCGCCTCGTGGTCATAGGCCTTGAGCCTGATGCGGATCTTCTGTCCCGCCACGCTTAGTGTCCTTTTCTTGCCGCGTTTCGTAGCACCCGAACAGGCCGGGAACCACCTCGTCTGCACAGTTCCCCAGGGGAACGGCGACAGAGAACAGCACTGGAATACACATTGCGAGCCGGGTTCACCCGATCCGCTGCCGCTGTTCATCTGTCATTGTTCTCCGGTCCACGCGGTCGGGCGTGTCGCCCAGTCGCTCATTCCCCGGTGCGGAGCTGTGAACTCCGACACCGCAAAGAACGGGACCGAATGCACTCATACGAGCGCACACTGGTACTGCTTCCGTCTTGCTTTGTGGCCGCAACCAACCCTCGGGTCGAGCAGCGACTGTCACGATTTCCCGATCCGAGCCGCGAAACAACCCATGGCCCGGTCAAGGCAACCCGACCAGTATGCAGGAGTCCCCACGAGAGTTCAACTCGGCCCCGTGCGTGGTCCTGCTCACCGCGCTACCCGAGGAGCATTATTCCACCGGATTCATCGGAGGTGTGCGCACGGGGGCGGCGGCACCGTGGGTGTTGGTGGGGTCCGGTCCGGCGCCCGGAGGTCCCCGCAGCACCTCCGGAGCCCGGCCGGTCGCCGGCACGAGCACCGGCTCCTCTCGCCAGATCGGCAGTGCCGCTTGCACTTCGAGGCCGATCGCAATCAGCTCGGCGTCCTGCCAGGGGCGTGCGCCGAGCTGAACCCCCACCGGCATCCCGGTGGACCTCGATCGCCCCGCCGGAAGTGTCACGACGGGTGCCCCCGCGTAGTTCGCCCACCGCACGTCGCCCACCACGCCCGAAGTCACGCTGACACCGAGGAACTCGTTGCGGCGGGCCCCGTCGACCGCCGACCCCGCCACCGCGATGGCGTCGAGGTCCTGGTCCGCGAACATCCGGTTGTACTCCGCCTGGAAACGGAGGCGGTCGCGCTCGAGCCGAAAGTAGTCACCGGCGGGCACGGCCAAGGACGCCACGGCCGCTGCCGCCAGCACGGCGTTCTGCGGCCGGTACAAGTCGAGGCGATCGCCGAACTGCTGATGGTAGGAGCCCATCTCCACCCGGTCGCCGGTCGCGAGCGACGAGGGCATCGCCGGCATCGTCACGGTCACGGTGACAGCCCCGAGGGCACGGAGGAGATCCAGGAACGTATCGACGACCTGCTGCACCGCCGCCGGGGGAACCGGCTCGGGATTCGAGGGCACCCCGATCCGGATCCCGGCGAGAGGCGCAGCCCCTCCCCGGGCAGCGACGAGATATCCGCCCTCGGGAACCCGGGGCCCGAGGGAAGTGATCGGATCGTCCGCGTCCGCTCCGGCCAGCACCGACATGAGCAGGGCCGCATCGCCGAGGCTGCGCGCCATCGGACCGACGTGGTCCCGGGTCCAGGTCAGCGGAATCATGCCGTGCGAGGTGATGCGCCCGTAGGTGGGTTTGATCGACGACACACCGCAGGCGCTCGCGGGCAGCCGTACCGAACCTCCGGTGTCGCTGCCCAGAGCGAGGGGCACGAAGCGCGCCGCGAGAGCGGCTGCACTGCCTCCCGAAGAGCCCCCGGGCGAGAATCTCGTGTTCCAGGGGTTGCCGACCTGTGGGGTCGTGACCCCGATCGCGAACTCGTCGGTGTGCGTGTGACCCATGAGTACCGCGCCGGCCGCGTCGAGCCTCCGCCACACCCCCGAGTGACCGGCTGCGATGTTGCCCTCGAGCACCCGGCTCGACGCGGTCAACGGCAGACCGGATACCGCGAAGATGTCCTTGAGCGCGATCGGCAGCCCGCACAACGGGGAGATGTGCGTCTGCTCGCGTCGCGCGCGGGCGAGACGCTCCCCCGCCGCATCCGCCGCCTCGTACGCGAGTTCTGGATAGAGCCGCACCCAGGCACCGATGTCACCGTCGAACGCGCGGGTGCGGGTGAGGCACGACTCGAGCAACTCGCGGGGATGCAACAGGCCGGCGCGCAGAAGTGCAGCGGCGTCCACGGCGCTCATCAGCGCCGGATCGCCGGCGGTGACCGTCTCCGGCTCCGGCAGTCTGTGCCGAGCTGCCCGAGAGGTAGCGGCCGAGACCGAACCCCAGGCGACCAGTCCGCCCGCCGCTCCCCCGATCAACTGCCGACGCGTTACTGGGACTGCCACGCCCCCAGAAGACCACGGATCGACCGGATTCGCCGGTCGGGGGTGTCCCGTTGTGATCTTGTCTCGAAAACGGCGCGGCGGCTCGATTCCTCCCACCATCCGTTGCCAGAGGCCCGCCGATACACCATTGGACCCGCCTCGTTGCAGTGACGCCGGTAACATCGCCTCTCGACGGCAGCGCATCCGTCATGGTCGGCGGCACCGCCGCCGGCGGGAAGACGAAGTCCCGATGCAGGGCGGGACCGAGTTCGACGGTGGAGTGTGATGCTGAACAGTCATGATCAGGCAGTCCTCGTGGAGGACGTGCACAAGTCTTTCGGCGATGTCGAGGCCCTCGACGGGATCGGTTTCACTGCCGCTGCGGGGCGTGTCCTCGCCATTCTGGGACCCAACGGAGCCGGAAAGACCACGATGGTCAAGGTCCTGTCGACGTTGTTGCGCCCCACTTCCGGGCGAGCGGTCGTTGCGGGACACGACGTCGTCACCGACGCTGCGGCGGTGCGCCGATCCATCATGATGACCGGCCAGTTCGCGGCGCTCGACGACACGCTCACGGGCCGGGAGAACCTCGTGCTCTTCGGCCGGCTGATGGGTCTCGACAACGCATCGGCGAAGCGGCGCGCCGACGACCTCCTCCGCCAGTTCGATCTGGTCGAAGCCGCTCGCCGCCCGGTGAAAGGCTACTCCGGCGGCATGCGACGCCGCGTCGACATCGCCTGCGGACTGGTGGTCCGCCCGGAGGTGGTCTTTCTCGACGAGCCGACCACGGGACTCGATCCGCGGAGCCGGCAGGGCGTGTGGGCGCTGGTGTCGGCGCTCAAGGACCAGGGGATCACGGTGCTCCTGACGACCCAGTACCTCGAAGAGGCGGATGTACTGAGCGACAACATCATCGTGATCGACAAGGGCACCGTCATCGCCGAGGGCACAGCCAACCAGCTCAAGGCATCGGCAGGAGGCAGCTTCTGCGAGATCGTGCCGGTCGAGCCCCGCGCCCTCCCGGCCATCGCGCAGGCGCTCGGTGACATGGTGCCGCCGGACGCTCGCGCGGCGTTCCCCCTCGGGACCGAAGGAGACGAGGACAGGATCTCGATCCCGGCACCCGACGGCGCCGCGACCCTCACCGAGGCTCTTCGGCGCCTCGAACCGCTCGACGTGGACCTCGCAGATATCGGGCTTCGGAGGCCGTCGCTCGACGACGTGTTCCTGCGTCTCACCGGACACACCGCGACGCCCGTACCGGGTGAGTCGCCGGCGGACCCGTCCGCCGGAGAACGACCGGAGGCGGCGGTGGCGGGGGAACTACCGTGACGACACGCACCGATCGGGCGCCGCTCCCCGACCCTCCGTCGACCGGCTCGTCCACTCCGGGTTCGGGCGACAGCCCCGGAGGAGACCATCGCCGGATCGCGCCCGCCGCCTCGAAGCAATGGTGGGTGCTGACCACGCGCGCGCTGCGGACGATGGCGCGCAACGGCGAACTCGTGGTCGCGGTGATAGCGCCGGTCGTCTTCGGACTCGGGTTCTACCTACCTCTCAAGTTCGTGATGCAGCTCCAGGGCATCGACTACGCGCAGTTCCTGATGCCGATCATCGTGTTGCAGTCCATGGCGTTCACCGCGATCTCCGCGGCTCAGCTTGCTGCGTCGGAGGCATCGACCGGACTGACGACACGAATGCAGACGATGCCGGTGGTGGCTGGGATACCGATGCTGGCCAGATTGGCGGCCGGGACGGTCCGGTCGATCGTGTCGCTGATTGCGGCCATCGGATTCGGCTATGCGATCGGTTTCCGGTTCTCGGCGGGATTCGGCCAGGCGGCCTTGTTCTGCGCGACCGCACTCGCCATCAGTGTTCTGCTGTGCCTGGGCGCCGACGCGATCGGAAGCCTGTCCAAGAGCCCGGAGGCGACGTCTCAGGCGCTGACACTCCCACAACTGATCCTCGGGATGCTCTCGTGCGGATTCGTGCCCGAGAGCGGCTTTCCCGAATGGATCAGGCCGTTCGTCCGCAACCAGCCCATCTCGCAGTTCTCCTTCGCGATGCGCGACATGGCGCAGGACGGCGTGACATGGGAAGTCTTCAGGCCGAGTGCGTTCTGGATGATCGGGCTCGCTGTGGTCTGTCTTCCGGCAGCTCTCTGGGCCACGACGAGGAGGGGGTGAGCGGATGAGCGACACCGTCGAATCACGCCCGAACGGCACGGTTGTGTACCCGGCAGCCGACCATGCGCGGGACGAGAACTCTCTCCCCGCGTTGTGGGAGCACAGCCGGTTGCAGTGCGGGCGCCTCCTGCTGCGGTGGGCGCGCGATCCGGTAACTCTGATCCAGGCGTTGATCTACCCGGCGCTGACGCTGGTGATGTTCCGGATCGTGCTCGGGGACAGCATCACCGCCGCGACCGGGCAATCGTCGATCTTCGGTACCGTTCCCATGATCGTGCTGGTGGGCGCGATGTTCGGGTCGGTGGTGAGCGCGGTCGGGCTGCGCGCCGAGCGCGACTCCGGACTGCTGGGACGCTTCTACACCCTGCCGATCCATCGTTCGGCCGGCCTCGTGGGCCGCCTCATGGCAGAGACGATACGAGTCTTCGTGACCTCGCTCGTGATCGTCGCCGCGGGGATGGTGATGGGTTTCCGGTTCACCCAGGGCCTCGGCGCTTCCGTCCTGCTTTTCGTGGTGCCGCTGATCTTCGGTATCGGCTTCGCGATGATGGTGACGGTGCTGGCAACCGTTCCCGGACGAATTCCCCTGGTCGAACTGGTGTCGATCGTCTGCACGATGCTCATGTTCTTCAACTCGGGATTCGTGCCGGTGATGGCCTACCCGACCTGGCTCCAGCCGATCGTGGCCAACCAGCCGATGTCGTGCGCAATCGACACGATGCGCGCGCTGGCGATCGGCGGGCCGGTGGCCGAACCGTTCGTGAAAACGCTTGCGTGGTCGCTCGGAACCGTGGCGGTGTTCCTCGTTCCGGCGATCAGAGGGTACCGGCGCGCGGCGCAGAACGGCTGACGAACCGGGCAGTCCAGGCGGCAGAAAGCAGTGAAGCCTCTCCCACAGGTGGGAGAGGCTTCACGCGTTCACAGCCGATGTCAGATGCCGAGGGCCTTCTGCAGCACAGGCCACGAATCCTTCAGGTCGTCCTGCCAGTACTTCCACGAATGAGTGCCGGAGTCACGGAAGTTGTAGGTCGCGGGGATGTCCAGCTCGTCGAGCCGGTCGCGAAGATTGTGAGTGCAGTAATTCGTCGCGGCTTCGATGACACCGCCCACGACCACCTGATTGGCGAGAATCTCCACCTTGCCGTCGATCTCCGGGCCGTAGAGGGTGTCGTACTGTCCGGGCAGTCCGTTGCCGTTGGAGATATAGAGCTCGAGACCCCGAAGTTTCTCGGCGTTGACGTACGGGTCCTTCTCCACCCAGGTCGGATCGTCGGTTTCACCCCACATATTGCGAGTGTCGCCCCCGCCCCACACCTCGGTGGTGATCTTGACGAACTCCTGCCCGATCGGATCGGAGGTCTGCGCACATCCGCTGTAGGCGGCCACACCCTTGTAGAGACCCCCGCCCGCGATCGCGAGCTGGAGCACCGAGGTACCCGATGAGGACAAACCGGCGATCGCGTTCACACCGTTGGTTCCCAGCGCCGCATCGATCAGCGGAGGAACCTCCTTGGTCAGGAAGGTCTCCCATTTGTTCACGCCGAGGGCCGGGTCCTCCTGATTCCAGTCGGTGTAGTAGCTCCACTTACCACCGACCGGCGAGACGACGTTGAGATTCTTGTCCTTGAAGAAGTCGATGGCGTCGGTACGGTAACGCCACGTCGCGCTGTCTTCTCCGCCACCGGCACCGTTGAGCAGGTACAGCGTGGGGCGCGGTTCACTGATGTCTGCCGGACGCCATACGTCGAGCAGGATTTCCTTGTCCATCGAGGCCGAGTAAACGTAGACCAGCAACTGCTGCTCGTCGTACTTTTCGATGCGGCTGATGTGCGATCCGTTCTCGCTCGTCACCGACTCGAGCGGCTGCAGGGTGTCCGCGACCGGATCAGCCGCTGCCGGGGAGACCAGCAGAGCGGAAGAGAACAACGCGCATGCTGCGCCTGCAGTCAGGACGCGAAGTCGTCCGGATCCTCGTCTCGGATGCTTCATACGGTTCTTTCACCTTTTTCGGGTTGGACAGCGTGGTCGACATCAACGGCGCCTCGTCCGAGGCGAGTACGAACGGAACGTACCCGATCGCAGCCTACGTACAGTTACATGCGTCGCATTCCAGCGGCAACTTGTTACACCACATTCCGTTTGAGGTAGTGGTCGAGCACGGGGCCGATCTCCGCGAGCGCCTCCGTCGAGGTCATGTCGTCGTGGCTGAAGTCGATCGGTACATCGGTGACATGTCCGGTCACGAGGTGAGCCCACCGCTTCGCCGCTCCGTGCCGGGCGGGCGGATGGTTGGCTGCACTGAAATACAGGATGTCACCGTCGAACGTTCCCGGGAGATGCGATGCGATCAGTTGTCCCGATCGGACGGCGCTTCGGTACAAGTTGCGGAAACGCTCGAGGGTGAGCGCGCTGAGCGCAGTCACGTCCTGTGCCATCGTGTCCCAGAGTCTTCGGATGTGTTCGTCGGACAGGGCAGCCACATCGTCCGAGTCCTCGAGCATCACGCCGATCTGTGCGAGGTTGGCGCGAATGGCACGGCGGAACTCCGCTGCCTCGAGATCCCAGTGGCTGTCCAGCATCACGAGGCTTTCCACGAACTCGCCCTGCTTCTGCAACTTCACGGCGACTTCGTGTGCCACCACTCCTCCGAGCGACCATCCCATCAGGTTGTACGGTCCCTCGGGCTGCGCCGTCCTGATCTCCCGGAGATAGTCGTCCGCCATCTCCGCGATGGTTCCGGGAAGGTAGTCGTTGTCCGACAGTGCGCGCGTCTGTATCCCGTACAGGGGCCGATCGTCCACGAATCCGGTCAGGCCCGAGTAGGTCCACGCGAGTCCGTACATCGAATGGATGCAGAACAACGGGTTTCCGGAACCGTGCGTACGGAACGGCAGCAGAACCTGTACGGCGCCGTCCGTGAGCGGATCGAAGTCCTCCTCGCTCCCGGCATCGGTTTCGATGCGGTGCGCGAGTGCAGCTACCGAGGAGTCGGTGAACAACCACTGGACCCGAACTTCGACCCCCGTCTCCTTCTGCAGCCGGCTGGCGACCTGCGTCGCGACCAGGGAGTTGCCTCCGAGGGCGAAGAAGTTGTCGTCGAGACCGACACGCTCGAGGCTCAACACGTCCGCAAACGTCGACGCCACACTCTGTTCGACGGTTGTCTGCGGCGCCCGGAACTCGCGAGCTTCGAAGGTAGGGGAAGGCAACGCCTTGCGGTCCAACTTGCCCGACGAACCCAACGGCAACTCATCGAGCACCATCAAGACCGACGGCACCATATACGCGGGCAACAACCCCGAGACAAACCCCGCCAACTCGTCACGATCCACAGTCTCGCCCGCAACAGGCACCACATAACCCACCAGCTGATCCCCGAGATCAAAGGCCGACACCACCACCACAGCGTGAGCGATCGACTCGTGCGACACCAACGCCGCCTCGATCTCACCGAGCTCGATCCGCAACCCCCGCAACTTCACCTGAAAATCGGTACGACCGATGTACTCCAACTCCCCATCAGCAGACCACCGCACCAGATCACCCGTGCGATACAACCGCTCACCCACACCGAACGGCGACGCCACAAAACGCTCCGCCGACAAATCCGGCCGACCCACATACCCACGAGCCAACTGCACACCCGACAGATACAACTCACCCGCCACACCCACCGGCACCGGCGCCAGTCGGCTGTCGAGCACAAACACCTGCGTATTCCACACCGGCGCACCGATCGGAACCGACACGGTATCGGCCGAGGTCACCTCGTGGAACGTCACATCCACCGCGGCCTCGGTCGGACCATACAAATTGTGCACAGCAGCATTCGGAAGCATCGCACGCGTCCGCGCCGCCAACGACGGCGACAACGCCTCACCCGAAGCAAACACGTAGCGCAGACCCGACAGATCCGAGACCCCGGCCTCGGTTACGAACACCGCCAACATCGACGGCACAAAATGCGCCACCGACACCGAACGCTCGGCCATCACCGTCGCCAGATAGGCCGGATCCCGATGACCGTCCGGAGCAGCCATCACCAACCGCGCACCCACACCCAACGGCCAGAAAAACTCCCACACCGACACATCGAACGTAAACGGCGTCTTCTGCAACACCACATCATCTCGGGTGAGCGAGTATTCGTGCTGCATCCACTCGAGACGATTGACAATCGCCCCATGCGAGACCGCCACACCCTTCGGCCGGCCCGTCGACCCCGACGTGAAAATCACATACGCCGTATTCGACGGCCGCACCGGCGCAATCCGCTCATCATCGGACACCGGACCGGCCGCAACGCTCGAAAGATCCAGCGTGTCGATCGACACCACCGGCACCGACCCGGACCCGGAATCGGAACCGGGAAGCTCGAACCCGTCCCGCGACGTCGACACCACCAACACCGGCGACACCGACTCCACAATGAAACCATTCCGCTCGGCAGGCTGATCCGGATCGATCGGCACATAGGCGCCGCCCGCCCGCACGATCGCATACATCCCCACCAGCAGATCCAACGACCGGCGCATCTCCAGCCCCACCGTCGTCTCCGGACCCACAGCCCGCGAGATCAGATACCGCGCAAGCCGATTGACCCGCGCATCGAACTGCGCATACGTCAACGACTCGTCTTCGAACACCACCGCAATCGCGTCGGGATTCGAAAGGACCTGCGCATCGAACCGGTCCAGCAACGTCGACTCCGGCACCGGATGCGACGTATCGTTCCACCGCTCGAGCACCGCAATACGCTCATCGGCGCCCAGCAAATCGATATCGCCGACCCGCAGCGCCGGATCGGCCACCACCGCCTCGAGGATCCGCACGAACCGATCCGCGAACGTCTCCACCGTCGAAGCATCGAACAGCTCGGTGGCATAGGTGAACTCCGCACGGAAACCGGCCGGCGAACCGTCCTCCGCAAACCCCTCCGACAACGTCAACTGCAGATCGAACTTGGCGATCTGCGCATCGAAGTCGACACCCGAGACACTCAGACCGGGCAGCTCGAGCTCCGCAGCCGCCAAATTCTGGAAAGTCAGCATCACCTGGAACAGCGGATGACGCGCCTGCGAACGCGCAGGATCGAGCACCTCCACCAACCGCTCGAACGGCACATCCGCATGCGCGAACGCATCGAGATCTGTCCCCCGAACGGTATCGAGGAACTCCCCGAACGGGACCCCACCATCAACCGACGTCCGCAATACGAGCGTGTTGACGAACATACCCACGAGATCATCGAGCGCAGCCTCACCACGACCCGCGACGGGCGTCCCGATCGCAATATCGGACTGGGCGCTCAACCGTGACAGCAGCACCGCTAGAGCTGCATGCACGACCATGAATTCCGTTGCACCACTGCGGCGTGCGAGATCAGTTAGATCGGAACGGACGCGCCGATCGATCGTGAATCCGTGCGAGGCACCCCGGTAACTCGACACCGCCGGGCGGGGCCGGTCGGACGGCAACGTCGACTCCTCCGGCAGGTCCGCCAAAGCACTGCGCCAGAACTCGGTTTCCCGCGCGAGCAGCGACTCCGGATCGGACTCGTCGCCGAGGACCTCACGCTGCCACAACGTGTAATCCGCGTACTGCACCTCGAGTTCGGCCCAAGCGGGTTCCTTGCCCTCCACCCGTGTCACGTACGCGGCGACCACATCCCGGGTCAGGGGCGCCCTAGAGAACCCGTCGCCGGAGATGTGATGGACCACGACCACCAGCACATGCTCTTCCGGCGTGATTCGCAGCAGCCGCACCCTGATCGGAACCTGCTGCGTCACATCGAAACCGGCAGCCACAACCTCCGTGACACGTGCCGGGACCTCGTCGGCCGCGACAGTTTCCGGACGTACCTCGACGATCGAGTCCGATGCGGGCAGGACCTCTTGGAATCCGACCCCGTCGATCTCCGGATACACCGTCCGCAACGACTCGTGTCGCGCGACCACATCCGACACCGCCGCCTGCAACGCATCGACATCCAACGAGCCCGACAACCTGATCGCCACCGGAATATTGTTGACTGCAGATTCTGGATCCAGCCGGTTGAGGAACCACATCCGCTGCTGCGCCAACGACAGGGGAATCTGTGCCGGACGCACCCGCGCAACCAACGGAACCCCGACACCCCCACCGGACACCTGCTCCACCCGCACCGCCAGTTCCCCGACGGTGGACGCCTCGAACAGCACGCGCACCGGCACCCGAGTATCGAGTGCCGCACCCAGGCGCGCGACCACCTGGGTCGCAATCAGCGAGTTACCACCCAAAGCGAAGAAATCATCATCGAGCCCGACCCGCTCGACACCGAGCACCTCGGAAAACACCGACGCCACGACCTGCTCGGCAGAGGTAGCCGGAGCCCGGAACTCCGTGACCTCGAACACCGGATCCGGCAACGCCCTACGATCCAGCTTGCCATTAGCATTGAGAGGCAACCCCTCGAGCACCACAAAAGCCGACGGCACCATATACGCCGGCACACTCCGACCCAGCGCGAATGCAACCTCCCCGGTATCGAGATCGATACCCGGCCGAGGAACCAGATACGCAACCACACGGGTACCCACACGCTCACTCTCACGAGCAACCACAGCCACGTCACGAATGTCGTCCATCCGCCGCAGCGCCGACTCGATCTCACCGAGTTCGATCCGGAAACCACGAACCTTGACCTGGAAGTCGGTACGACCCAAATACTCGAGCTCACCGTCACTCGTCCACGCCACCAGATCACCCGTGCGGTACAACCTCTCACCATCACCCCACGGCGACGCCACAAACCGCTCCGCCGTCAGATCAGGCCGCGCGAAATACCCACGGGCAAGCTGCGCACCCGCAAGATACAACTCACCCGGAACACCGATCGGCACCGGCTGCAAGCGCGCATCGAGCACATACAACCGGGTGTTCCATTGCGGTGATCCGATGGGCACGGATACGGCATCGTGCACGTCGGCGGTGTGCTCGGTGACCGAGACCGCAGCCTCGGTCGGACCGTAAAGATTGTCCAACCGGGCCTCATTGCCGGCAAGGAACCGCTGCGCTGTAGACGCAGGCAACGCCTCACCGATAGCGAGCACCCGGCGCAAAGACGACGGCAGAACACCGTCCCTGTCCGTCATCAACGCAGACAGCATCGACGGCACCACATGCAGAGTCGTCACACCCTCCGACGCGACAAGCCCGTTGAGATACGCCGGGTCACGATGACCGTCCGGCCCCGCAACAACAACACGGCCACCGGAGACAAGCGCCGACCAGAACTCCCACACCGACAGATCGAACGTCGCAGCAGTCTTGAGCAACAGCGCATCATCCGGACCGAGACCGTATTCATCCCGCATCCACAGCATCTGGTTGACAATCGCCGCATGAGAGACCGCCACACCCTTCGGCCGCCCCGTCGAACCCGACGTGAAAATCACATACGCCGTGTTCTCCGGCCGCAACGGCGCCACCCGATCGACATCCCTGACCGGCGAATCCGAATACCCGTCGAGGTCCGCAGTGTCGAGCCGAACGACGACGATCCCGGAACCCACGCCCTCGGGAACATCGAAACCGTCACGCGCAGTGGTCAACACCACCGTCGGCGCTGCAACCGACAGAATGTAGCCCGTACGCTCGGCGGGCTGATCCGGATCCACCGGCACATACGCACCACCGGCCTTGGCCACCGCATACATCCCCACCAGCAGCTCGACCGACCGCCGCACAGCCAGCGCCACAGTCGATTCCGGCCCAACCCCCACAGAGATCAAATGACGGGCAAGACGGTTCACCCGAGCATCGAACTCCTGATACGACAGCGACAAGCCCTCGAACACAATCGCGGTCGCCGCCGGCTCCCGACGCACCTGAGTGTCGAACAAATCCACCAACGTCACCGGCGCACCGAGCGGACGGCTCGTGCGGTTCCACTCCTCCAGAACCAGGTTCCGCTCCTCGACCCCGAGAATATCGAGATCTCCCACCGGAAGCCCCGGCTCGGCGACGATCTGCTCGAGCACTCGCACGAACCGCTCCGCGATCCCCACAACCGTCGACCTGTCGAACAGATCCGTCGCGAACGTCAACACGCTACCGATCCCCGCCGCAGACCCGTCCTCGTGGTAACGGTCCGCGGCGACCAGATGCAGGTCGAACTGCGAGGTCTGCACTTGCGCATCCAACCCCGACACCGTCAGACCCGGCAGCTCCAGGCTCGTCGTCGCCAAGTTCTGGAACGACAACCCCACCTGGAACAGCGGATGCCGTGCGGTGGACCGTTCAGGGTTGAGAACCTCGACGAGACGCTCGAACGGAACATCGGCATGCGCGAACGCCTGAAGATCCCGCTCGCGTGTCTGCTCCAGCAGAGCATCGAACGAACCGCTCACATCCACGTGGGAACGCAGAACCAAAGTGTTGACGAACATACCGATCAGATCGTCGAGCTCGCGACGTCCCCTACCCGCAATCGGCGTGCCGACCGTGATGTCCTCGGTACCCGACAAACGCGCGAGCAACACAGCGAAAGCCGCATGCACCGCCATGAACAACGTCGAGTTCCGCGCTCGTGCGAACTCAACCAGCTTACGATGCAAATCAGCGTCGATGTCGAACTCGACGTCGTCGCCGGCAAAGGACTGTTCCGCCGGCCGTGGCCGGTCGGTCGGAAGGTCCAGCTGATCGGGAAGGCCGTCCAAAGACTGTTTCCAGAACGCGATCTGCTTGGCTGCCAACGACTCCGGGTCCGACTCGTCGCCGAGTACCTCACGCTGCCACAACGAGTAATCCGCGTACTGCACCTCGAGCGCCGACCACCCTGGGGCCGCGCCCGCGGCCCGCGCCGCATACGCAGTGACCACATCCCGGGTCAACGGCCCCATCGAGAACCCGTCACCGGAAATATGATGAATCACTACCACCAGCAGATGCTCCTGCGGCGCGACCCGCAACAACCGCACCCGCACCGGAACCTGGAGCGTCACATCGAAACCGGTAGTCACAGCCTCAACGACCCGCCCCGGTGCATCGTCGGCACTCACGTCCTCGACCCGTACCTCCACGACCGCATCGCCGGCACCGAGCACCTTCTGGAAACCGACCCCGTCGACCTCCGGATACACCGTCCGCAACGACTCGTGCCGCGCGACCACATCCGACACCGCCGCCTGCAAAGCGTCGACATCCAGCGAGCCCGACAATCTGATCGCCACCGGGATGTTGTTCGCCGCCGACCCCGGATTCAACCGGTTGAGGAACCACATCCGTTGCTGCGCCAGCGACAACGGCACCAGCTCGGGACGGGTTTGCGCGACGAGAGGGGTCTCGTTCCCTACCGCGAGGGGTTCGATCAGGGCCGCGAGTTCTCCCACCGTGGAGTGCTCGAACAGCAGGCGCGCGGGTACGCGGGTGCCGAGGCGTTCACCGAGGCGCGCGGCGAGTCGGGTCGCCACGAGTGAATTGCCACCCAGTGCGAACAAGTCGTCATCGAGCCCGATGCACTCGACACCGAGGAGTGCGCCGAACTCTTCCGCCACGGCAACCTCGAGCGCAGTTGCGGGTGGACGAAACTGCACCGAAACCGACTCCGGCTCAGGCAACGCCGCACGATCGATTTTGCCCGACGGCGTCAACGGCACATCATCCAACACGACGATCGCCGACGGAACCATGTGCGCCGGAAGCATTTCCGACACCGTTGCGGATATCTCTCCGGCATCGATCCCGACACCTCCCGCGGAATGCACATACGACACCAGTCGCATCTCACCCGCCGGCGTCTCGCGGCCCACAGTGATCGCGAAATCGACTCCATCGGAGGTCGCAAGCGCGGCATCGATTTCACCGAGTTCGACCCGAAGGCCGCGGATTTTGATTTGGAAATCGTTGCGCCCCAGGTAGATCAGTTCGTCGTCGCCACTACGCGGCGCACGGACGAGATCACCGGTGCGGTAGAGCCTCGTTCCGTCGGGACCCGCAACGAAACGTTCGGCTGTCAGACCCGGTCTGCCCCGATAACCACGAGCAAGAGCGGGACCCGACACATACAGCTCACCCGCAACGCCGGGCGCGACCGGATTCAGGCGGCTGTCGAGTACGTACGCACCCAGATTTCGCACCGGTGTACCGATGGTCACCGGCCTCCCCGGCTCGAGAGCACCGCTGCAATGCGTCATGATCGTCGCTTCGGTCGGCCCGTAGGCGTTGAGGAACCGCCGTCCCGGTGCCCACCGCTCCACCACATCCGGCGGGCACGCCTCGCCGCCCGACACCACCATTTCGAGTCCGTCGAGTCCCTCGGAATCGAGCGACGCCAACACCGCGGGCGTAATCAGCGCGTGGGTCACCCGGTGACGACGAAGAAGCTCGGTCAGTTCGGCGCCGGCGAACGCATCGGGCGGGGCGACGACCATGGCAGCACTCACGGAAATCGCCATCAGCCATTCGAGCACCGACGCGTCGAAGCTGGGCGAGGCGACGTGAAGGGTGCGGGAGGATGCAGTGGCCCCGAAGCGGTCCACCATCTCTTGTACCAGGTCGGACAGACCGCTGTGCGTCACCGGAACGCCCTTCGGGCGGCCCGTGGACCCCGAGGTGTAGATGACGTACGCCGGGTTCTCGGGTCGCAGGACACTTACGCGCTCGTCGAAGGACACCGGAGCGGGCGACAGCGCTTCCACTTCGGCCCTCGATTGCGGGTCGTCGAGCGCGAGCCACTCCACGGTGTCCGGCAGCGACGACACCGTCGCCGCGAGCGTAAGCCCGATCGCCGCACCCGAATCCGCGAGCATGTACGCGACGCGATCGGGAGGGTAGTTCGGATCTACCGGAACGAAGGCCGCACCGGTCTTCGCCACCGCCCAGATGGCCAGCACGGACTCGAACGACCGGGCCAGCGAGATTGCGACAATGTCTTCGGGGCCGAGTCCACGGTCGATCAACGCTCGCGCGAGGCGCGAAGAGTCGGCGTCGATTTCCGCGTACGTCCACGAGCGATCCTCGAACATCACCGCGGGAGCAGAAGGGTTACGTTCCACCGCGGTCCCAAGCAACTGCGGCAGAAGTATCGCGCGCGAACCCCGCCGACGTGCGGGACGTCGACGCTCCCGTCCACGTTCGGACACTGGCGGCCGCCCACTCTCGGGTTCGCCGACGTTTTCCCGTGCGACGCCGTCCCCTTGCTGCATGCCGGCCTTGCGCGAGGCTTCACTCACCACTGGTCTCGCTTCCCTCATATCTCCGTTTCGGCCGTCGCCGCCCGTTGGTTACCGGACAGTCGTCAGCTGCCCAATAGAGCATCGTGGGCCGGGGGTCATGTTACGGCTACTGGTGGGTCGCACCCGTTGGGATGACCTCGCGAGAGCCCCCGCAACACAAGGAAATTTGGCGTTCTTCCTGTTCAGGGTGCAAATCATGTCCTCCCGAGTGACCGCCGGCCCCGGCTCCCATGGCGTCCCTCACCGACCCGTGGCCCAGGGATCTCTGGACGGGCTGAGAACCCACGCCGCATCGGACGGCGCGCTCACGTCTTCGCCGTCGGTCACGAACACCGTCTCGAGGTCGGCGCACGTTGCCAGGGCATCCACCGCATCGCGGGGCACGAACGCGTGGGTCACCCACTCTTCCTCCGCGAGATGGGCGACATCGGACGCGTTGTCCGCCATCACCACTACGGCACCCGCGAGGGCGGCAGCAAGTACGGCATGGAGCACCCACCGATTCGCGTCCGGACCGGCAACGAGAATCCTTGCGTCGTAGGTCAACTCCTTGCCGACGATACCGTTGCGGAGGAGCGCGACCGCCCTTCCCTGGGAGAGCGCGGTGTCCGGGAAGCGGATCCCCGCATCCCCGAGACTCGGTACGGCGGTCCGCTCGGTGTAGGCAATCGTCCGCGCCGAGAGGCCGGACACCTCCGAGACCAGGTCCGGTGCGTCCATAGCCAGTCGTCGGCCGGAGCCGTGAACGTCGCGGTCGGTGGTCGTCAGTACCCAGCGGGCAGCCTCCGACGACCCGACTGCCAGTGCCGCACCCGACTTGACCACTGCCCACGCAGCGATCACCAAGTCGATGCCTACAGGCAGATCGACGCAGACCGTCTCCCCCGGGCCGGCTCCGAGGGCGATCAGGTAGCGAGCCCACTGCGACGAGCGTTGTTCGACCTCGCCGTAGGTCGACTCGACGTCGCCCACCACCACTGCCGGCGCATCGGGATCGGACTCGACGGCGACGCGCAACTCCTGCGCGATGGTGACGTCGGCGTCCTGCACCGTCGTGGTGTCCTGACGCGGAGCGCTGCCTGTCACCGCTGTGATCTCGTCCTCCGTGCGGAGTTCGATGTCTCCGACGATCGCCGCGGGATCCGCAGCCACCTTGTCCAAGAGAGCCACGAAACGACGGGCGAACGCATCCACGGTGCCCTCGTCGAACAGATCGGTCGCGTAGGTCAGTGCTACCGACATGCCTGCCGGCGTTCCCTCCGGGGTGTCGTGAGGTTCGACGGTGACCTGCAGGTCGAACTTGGCCGCGAGTTCCCCTGTGCCGATCGTGTCGACCGTCAGACCGGGCAGTTCCATCCGTGCCTGCTCGAGGTTCTGGAACGACAGGACGGTCTGGAACGCGGGATGACGAGCGGACGACCGAGCGATCCCTAATTCGTCGACGACACGCTCGAACGGAATGTCCGCGTGCGTGAACGCTTCGAGGTCACCGGATCGCACTGCGTCGAGCAGCGACTCGAAGGCCGTGGCCGGATCGACGTCCGTGCGCAGCGCGAGCGTGTTGACGAACATGCCGACCACGTCGTCCAGTGCTCGGGCGCCACGGCCCGCCACCGCGGTACCGACGACCACATCGCGGGAGTTGCTCAGCCGGGAGAGGAGGACGGCGAGAGCGGCGTGCACCACCATGAACAGGGATGCCCGGCGCGACCCGGCGAGTGAGTCGAGACGGGCATGGGTCTGCGCCGACACCTCGATCGTCGTGGTTGCACCCCGGCCGCTCGCCTGGGCGGGACGCGGACGATCGGTGGGCAGGTCGAGCAGATCCGGTATGCCCGCGAGCCTCTCACGCCAGTAGGCCAGTTGAACCCCGGCGGGCGAGTCGGGATCGTCGGCGTCGCCCAGTACCTCCTGTTGCCAGAGCGCGAAGTCGGCGTACTGCACCTCGAGCGGAGGCAAGGCCGGGGCCGTTCCTGCCGCCCTGGCGATGTATGCGCCCATGAGGTCGCGGGCCAGCGCGGGCAGCGACGCACCGTCTGCCGAAATATGGTGCACGACAAGCACGAGCACGTGGTCGTCCGGACCGAGCGTTACGAGAAGACCTCGAACAGGCACCTCGGTGGTGACGTCGAATCCGCGCCCGGCGACCTCCGCCACGGTCTCGAATGCCTCTTGCTCCGAGGCTGCGGTCACCACCGTCAGGTCCTCCACCGTGGTGGCCGGAACGATCTGCTGCCGAGGGCCGTGTTCGTCGTGCGGGTACACGGTGCGCAGTGCCTCGTGACGTTCGACGACATCACGCACCGCCGCACCCAGGCCCGCGACATCGAGTTCGCCACGCAACCGGATGCCGAGCGGGATGTTGTAGGAGCCGGACGTGGGGTCGAGCTGGTTCAGCACCCATATTCGCTGCTGAGGAAGGGACAGCGGAATCCGTTCGGGGCGGGTTCTCGCCACGAGTTCCGGCCTCCCGGATGCGACGGGACCCGCGTCGATACGCGCTGCGAGGCCGGCGACGGTGGGCTCCTCGAACAATTCACGGATCGCCAGCGAAGAAGCGAGGGCCTCGTTGACTCGGGCGATCACCCGGGTAGCGACCAGAGAGTTGCCACCGAGCGCGAAGAACGAATCGTCTGCACCTACTCGATCGATTCCGAGGACATCGGCCCATACCTTCGCGATCGTGATCTCGGATTCGGTTGCGGGATCTCGAGATTCGCGATCTCCGAAGACAGGGGAAGGCAACGCCTTGCGATCGAGCTTCCCACTGCTGTTGAGCGGCAACTCATCGAGCACCATCAAGACCGACGGCACCATATATCCGGGCAACAACCCCGAGACAAACCCCGCCAACTCGTCACGATCCACCGCGGCCCCCACAACAGGCACCACATACCCCACAAGCTGATCCCCGACACCCGAGGCCGACACCACCACCGCAGCCTGGCTGACCGACTCGTGCGACACCAACGCCGCCTCGATCTCACCGAGCTCGATCCGCAACCCCCGCAACTTCACCTGAAAATCGGAACGACCGATGTACTCCAACTCCCCATCGGCATTCCACCGCACCACATCACCCGTGCGATAAAGACGCTCACCCACACCGAACGGCGACGCCACAAAACGCTCCGCCGACAATGCTGCACGCCCGAAATACCCCCTCGCGACCTGCACACCCGACAGATACAGCTCACCGACAACTCCGACCGGCACCGGCACCAGCCGCTGGTCCAAAACATAGGTCCGGGTATTCCACACAGGGGTGCCGATCGGGACCGCACCCGCAATACCCGCCTCGGCCGACCGCGCCGTGACATGCACCGTCGCCTCGGTCGGACCGTACAAGTTGTGCAACTGCGGCAAACCGAGTCCAGCGCACTGATCGACCAGCGACGCAGGGAACGCTTCACCCGCAACAAGAACCACACGCAACGACGCGCACTCCTCGCGCGTGGCGACAGCGGCGAACACAGCAAGCATCGACGGCACGAACGACGTCGCAGTAACCCGCTCCTGATGGATCACGCGAGCAAGATACGCCGGATCCCGATGCCCATCTGGGCTCGCGATCACCACACGCGCACCCGCTGCCAACGCACCGAACAGCTCCCACACCGACACATCGAACGTGAACGGCGTCTTCTGCAACACCACATCTTCCGGCGACAGCCCGTACTCGGCTGTCAGCCACGACAACTGGTTGACCACCGAATAATGCGAAACCGCCACACCCTTCGGCCGGCCCGTCGAACCCGACGTGAAAATCACATACGCCGTATTCGACGGCCGCACCGGCGCGGTCCGCTCACCATCCGACACCGGACCGGCTGATACGTCGGCAAGATCGAGAGTGTCGATCGACACCACCGGCACCGACACCGACGCGGGAACCTCGAACCCGTCCCTCGACGTCGACACCACCAACACCGGCGCCGCCGACTCCACAATGTGCGCATTCCGCTCGGCAGGCTGATCCGGATCGATCGGCACATAGGCGCCACCCGCCCGCACAATCGCATACATCCCCACCAGCAGATCCAACGACCGGCGCACCGCCAGCCCCACCGTCGTCTCCGGACCCACACCCCGCGAAATCAGATACCGCGCAAGCCGATTGACCCGCGCATCGAACTGCGCATACGTCAACGACTCGTCTTCGAACACCACCGCGACCGCATCCGGCGACGCAGCAACCTGCGCGTCGAAGCGATCCAGCAACGTCGACTCCGGCACCGGATGCGACGTATCGTTCCACCGCTCGAGCACC